>NZ_JADYXA010000053.1:0-22337 GCF_015864495.1 Pseudoalteromonas sp. SWYJZ98
AGTTGTCCTAGTGACACATTTATGTGTCCCCATCGTCTAGAGGCCTAGGACACCGCCCTTTCACGGCGGTAACAGGGGTTCGAATCCCCTTGGGGACGCCACTTACTTGTTTTTTAATGGGGAAGTGTAGTGTTATTAAGATAAAATCCAAAAATCCAAAAATCCAAAAATCCAAAAATCCAAAAATCCAAAAATCCAAAAATCCAAAAATCCAAAAATCCAAAAATCCAAAAATCCAAAAATCCAAAAATCCAAAAATCCAAAAANCAAAAATCCAAAAATCCAAAAATCCAAAAATCCAAAAATCCAAAAATCCAAAAACCCAAAAATATTCAGTACTTATAAAGATTCAATTTGGTAGCATAAATTTAAACATCCAACTTTATTAGGAGGATTTATGGCAAGTGGATGGGCGCGAGACGGTGCAATTCAAGATCAAATTGATGCAAGTGTTAACGACGCCGTACAGTATGCAAGAAGCAATTTAATATCTGGCGCAAGTGCAGAGTTATGTGATGAGTGCGATGAGAAAATCCCACAAGCACGAAGGCTTGCGTTACCGGGTGTACGCTACTGTGTGCAATGCCAAGCTGCGATAGAAGGTAATGGTGCCAGCGCTAAATCGTTTAATAGGCGTGGTAGTAAAGATAGTCAGTTGCGTTAAAAAAAGGTGCTGCAAAGCACCTTTTATTTAATACCAATCTGCATAACCATTTGAACTATATATAAAATTAAACCTCTCCATAGTTATACCAACCAGCATAAATCTTTGATCAATTTAACGAATTAAATTGCACTATAACGTCGTTAAAAATTTTTTATTTAGAACAACTAGATACAAAAATTTTTGCCTAGTTCTAGCGTAATTTTTTTAACGTTAAATAGACCCCATATATAAGCAGATTGGCACTAAGCAAATTGTTATTACTTGAATTGGTTGTTAAGTAATTTAAAATTTACTCATGTCTTCTTTTTTCTGAATTAACTCAATTGCATAGCCATCTGGGTCTTTTACAAAAGCAATTTCAGTAGTACCGCCTTTTACAGGCCCTGGTTCACGGCTTACATTGCCGCCAGCAGCTTTAATATCTGCACATGCTTTGTAAATATCATCAAACTCAATAGCAATATGACCATATCCATTACCTAGGTCGTAGCTATCCTCGTCCCAGTTATAAGTTAGCTCTAAGACTGTGTTATCTGCTTCGTCGCCATATCCAACAAAGGCAAGAGTGTATCTGTATTCACTGTTATCAGCTCTGCGTAATTCTTTCATACCTAATATTTCAGTATAAAAAGCAATTGATTTATCCAAATCGGCTACACGAAGCATAGTATGTAATAAACGCATTTTTAGTTCCTTTAGTTATTTATTCAAAGTTAAGGGGATTTTTAACTAAGCGCTATTATTAAGCGCGTTTTAGGGGGTTTATATGTATTAGCCATATATATAGGCATTACATATAAATCACAAGCTTAATATGAGAGTGGCCTTAAAACAGTTTGAGTTCGACCTTTATAAATTACCAATTAATGAATCATTTTATTAAATTTTGGATGTTTAAATACCCAGTACTCAATTATTGGTCAACCTATTAGTATAAAAAAGTTACTGACTGTTCAACTAAAGTTAACCTTTGCTTAATTGCGCTGTTGATATGTAACTATGTGTTTTAATAAGATATTAAATTAATTTTTGTGTAATTTGTAAAAGTGTGGCGTTTGCTTGGTTAACTTATTGGTTGACAAAAAAGTCGTATGGTAATACAGTTTTTGCATACCAATTGGTAAGCTGCTTGGTTTGAGTGAATACAATGTATTGGTAATTAATCAGAGTTACGTTTTGCACAGGTTAATTTATAAATAACTCAAGCTTAAAGTTACTCTACAAATTGAAACAAAAGACACAGCGTATTTATAGAGTAAATTTTACTTGTTCTTATAAAAGTATGCGCCACATATTTAGGAGTTATTCATGTCAAAACCAGTCATCGGTTTCATCGGCTTAGGCTTAATGGGCGGCAACATGGCCGAAAATTTACAAAACAAAGGCTATGAGCTAATTGTTATGGACCTTAGCAAAGATGCGGTTGCAGCATGTGTTGCTAGAGGCGCAAAAACAGCAAGCACTGCAAAAGAGCTAGCTGAAGGTTCAGATATTGTTATGTTTTGTCTTACAACGTCTGCCGTTGTAGAAAAAATTGTTTACGCAGAAGACGGTATCCTAGCGGGTATTAAAGAAGGTGCAGTATTAGTTGATTTTGGTACTTCTATCCCATCATCTACTAAAAAAATTGGTGCTGATTTAGCAGCTAAAGGCGCAGGCATGATCGACGCGCCACTAGGTCGTACACCAGCACATGCTAAAGACGGCCTTTTAAACATTATGGCTGCAGGCGATATTGATACATTCAATAAAGTTAAACCAGTACTGGAAGATCAAGGTGAAAACGTTTTCCATCTTGGCGAGCTAGGTGCAGGTCATACAACTAAGCTTATCAACAACTTCATGGGCATGACGACAGTATGTGCTATGTCACAAGCATTTGCAGTGGCAGAGCTTGCTGGTGTTGACCGTCAACAACTTTTCGACATTATGTCGACTGGCCCATCTAACTCACCGTTTATGCAATTTTGTAAAAACTATGCAGTTGATAATGTTAGCGACCTTGGTTTCTCGATTGCTAATGCAAACAAAGATTTAGGCTACTTCCTACAAATGGTAGAAGACCTAGGTACTGAATCAAAAATCGCTGAAGGTTCATCAGCTAACCTACAAGCAGCGTTTGACGCTGGTATGGGTCAAGGTAACGTTCCTGAAATTTTTGATTACTTCAAAAAGTTAGAAAAGTAATACTTCTCGACCTTATTGAGCGCTTTGAGCTTTAACTTAAAGCGCTTTAACACACATGACACCAATTGACTAAAGTCTTTGTGCAATGTCAGCCTTTTTTAATTCTGATGAAACACTACTTTCAGTCACAACGAAAAAGAGTTAACTATGCGTTTGATTAATACAATAAAGCTTAGTCTAGTTCTCATCGGTTGCATATCCACACAAGTAGCGGCCAAAGATTATTTTATAGAAAATAAACAAGCTTTTAATGATATCGCAGCTAATCTAGTTGCTGGCGACAAAGTAGTACTTAAAAATGGTACTTGGTCTGACTTCGAAATTTTACTTGAAGGCCAAGGTACAAAAAACTCTCCTATTATATTAACCGCTGAAACTAACGGAAAAGTAATTCTATCAGGCCAATCTAACCTAAGACTTGCAGGTAAATACCTTGAAGCTTCTGGTTTAGTATTTAAAGACGGCTACACACCGAGCTCAGCTGTAATAGAATTTCGTAAAAATAAAAATGAATTAGCCTACAATTCACGAGTTACTCAAACAGTAATCGATAATTACAGTAATCCAGACAAACGAGAGTCTGATTATTGGGTTGCCTTATATGGACAACATAACCGCTTTGATCATAGTCATTTAGTTGGCAAACGAAATAAAGGTGTGACAGTTGCTGTTCGTTTAAACACTAAAGCAAGCCAGGAAAACTATCATCGTATAGATAACAACTATTTTGGCTACCGTCCTACTTTTGGTTCTAACGGTGGTGAAACCCTGCGTATTGGCACAAGCCATTACTCACTAACTGATTCGCATACATTGGTTGAAAATAATTACTTTGAACGTACCAATGGTGAAGTCGAAATTGTTTCGGTTAAATCAGGTAAAAACATCCTTCGTAATAACGTATTTTATGAAGCGCGCGGTACATTAACGCTGCGCCATGGTAATGGCAATCTTATAGAAGAAAATATTTTTATTGGTAATGGTGTTGACCACACAGGTGGTATTCGCGTTATCAATAAAGACCAAATTGTAAGAAATAACTACCTACAAGGTCTAACAGGGTATCGTTTTGGCAGTGGTTTTACTGTGATGAACGGCGTACCAAATTCATCTATAAATCGTTATCACCAAGTTGAAAATGCGACAATTGAAAACAACACATTTATAAATGTGCGTCATATTCAACTTGCCGCTGGTAGCGATGCTGAGCGTAGCGCTGCACCTAAAGATAGCGTAATGAAAAACAACTTAATCATAACTCAAGATGGTGAACAGCCATTTACAACATTTGATGATGTAAGCGGGCTGGTACTAAGTAACAACATTGCTGATACAAAAGTACTTTCTGAGCTAACGTACGGTGTAAAAAAAGAAAAAATCACGCTTAAAAAAGCAAGTAATGGTCTACTTTACCCAACATCTAAAAGTTTAAATGTAGGTGCAAAGCGCGATTTAAAAGTACTTAAAAAAGAAGATACCGGTGTTAGCTGGTATGCAAAAGTACCTGCTTTAGTTGATTTTGATTCTGGTAAGACACATTCTGTTAAAGCTGATGTAAGTGCATTACTAGACGCTATTGATAATGCAGAGTCGGGTGATGTTCTAGAACTAGCGCCTGGCCAGTATGATGTTTCTAAACTGGTTAAAATTGATAAAACGTTGACAATTAAAGCAAAGCAGAACACAAAGTCTAAACTTACTTTTCAACGCTCTACCTTGTTTGAAATACATGATGGCGGCAGCTTAAAACTAGATGGTTTATCTATTTCAGGTGAAAACGCGCCAGATGCAATAGGTAACAGCATTGTTCGTACGCAAAAATGGGGTATGGTTGATAATTACCGCTTTGTAATGACCAACTCAGAGTTAAATGCTTTAGATATTAATCATTCATTCCATTTCTTTATCACTGGTAAAGGTGCAATGGCTGACGAAATTATTGTTACAGGTAATACCTTTAATACAGTAACAGGTGACATTTTAGGTCTAAATACTGAAATTGAAGACTTAGGTGTTTATAACGCGGAATACGCCATTGTAAATAATAATACATTTAATAATGTAGAAGGCGGTGTACTTAAGCTTTACCGTGGTGGCACTGATGAAAGTACATTTGGTCCTCATTTTGAAATGACAAATAACACGCTTAATAATGTCGGCCTTGGTAAGCGTAACAAAGAGCAAGCGAGCATTTATGTTCATGGTGTTCAGGTTACTAATATCAAAGATAATAAATTTGTTAAATCTGCTCCTATTGTTGTAGAGCACACAGTAGGCGAGCCTAAAACTGAAATCTCAGGCAATACATTTGATGCCACTAAAGCACCAAGTGTTAAAGAGTTAAGAGTTAAAGGCCCACATACAGCAGTATTAAAAAATAACAACATTTTAAATAAGGCAGGGTAAATACTATGTACTTATTAAAATGCCAAACACGTTTTAAAATAGCTGCTGTAGCTGCAATTACATTACTTACATCACTGGGGGCGCATGCAGCGCACCCAAACTTAGTGATTACTACTGATGATGTTAAGCAAATGCGCCATGCAATTAGTAGCAACGGTAGCACAAAGTTTGCTACTGCGTTTGAATTGCTAAAAGCGCAAGTAGATGAACAAATTGCACAGCCTATCACTGTACCCGTTCCAAAAGATGGCGGTGGTGGTTATACACATGAGCGCCATAAGAAGAATTACCAACTTATGTACAACGCGGGCATTATTTATCAATTAAGCCAAGATGATAAATACGCAAACTATGTTCGTGATATGTTGCTTGAGTACGCAAAATTATACCCAACGCTTGGTCTGCATCCAAAACGTAAAATGGACTCGCAAAACCCAGGGAAATTCTTTTGGCAAAGCCTAAATGAAGCAATGTGGCTTGTGTACACAATACAAGCTTATGATCTAATTTATGACTCGTTAAATGCCGATAATATTAAAACAATCGAGAATGACTTACTCCGTCCTGTTTCGTTGTTCACATCTGTAGGCCAACCGTCTACATTTAATAAAGTACATAACCATGGAACATGGGCAACAGCGGGTGTTGGCATGGCAGGGTATGTATTAGGTGAACCTGAGTGGGTAGAAAAATCATTATACGATTTAGAAAAGTCGGGTAAGGGTGGCTTTATTAAGCAGCTAGAGATGCTGTTTTCACCACAAGGTTACTATAACGAAGGTCCTTACTATCAACGCTTTGCACTATTACCATTTGTAACGTTTGCTAAAGCGATTGAAAACAACGAACCACAAAGAAAAATCTTTGAATATCGCGATGGCATATTATTAAAAGCGATTGATACGACGATTCAACTTAGCTACAACGGTTTGTTCTTCCCAATTAACGATGCAATAAAAAGTAAAGGCATCGATACCATTGAGTTAGTAAATGGTGTAACGGCAGCGTACGGCTTAACCAACGATGCAGGTTATTTAGATATTGCTAAGCAACAAGACCAAATAATTCTCTCTGGTGATGGGCTAAAAGTAGCTCAAGCACTTGATAACAACATGGCAAAACCTTATTCGTTTAAATCTGTTGCCTTCGGTGATGGTAATGATGGTAAACAAGGTGCTCTAGTTGTAATGAGAACGCAGGTAGGTGGCGATCAAGCACTGCTGTTTAAACCTGCTGCACAAGGTTTGGGCCATGGTCATTTTGATAAATTAACATGGCAGTTTTACGACCACGGAAATGAAATTGTATCTGATTATGGCGCAGCACGTTTTTTAAATGTAGAAGCTAAATACGGCGGTCGTTATTTACCTGAAAACGAAACTTACGCTAAACACACTGTTGCGCACAATACGGTAGTGGTTGACGAAACAACGCATTTTAATGCAAATGTTGAAGTAGGAAATAGTAATTACCCTACACTTAACTTTTTCGAAACAAATAAATACGGCACGGTTTCAAGCGGCGAAATAAGCACAGCTTATAAAGGCGTTGATCTTGAGCGTACGCTTGCACTTATTAACTTACCTGAACTACAAAGCACAGTTGCACTTGATATATTTGATGTTGTTGCAAATAAAGCGCATCAGCTTGACCTGCCTTTGCATTATAAAGGTCAGCTTATCGATACCAGCTTTGAGTTAAAAGCAAATGCAACGCAGCTGTCTGCGCTAGGTACTAAAAATGGCTACCAACATTTATGGCTTAAAGCTCAAGCGCAACCTCAAAGTGGTTTAGCTAAAGTAACGTGGCTAAACGAAAATGGTCGTTTTTATACGCAAACGAGCTTGGTTAAAGGTGATGAGTCTTTCTTGTTTACTCAAATAGGCGCAAACGACCCTCACTTTAATTTACGCAACGAAAATGGTTTTATTCGTCGTGTTGAGGGTCAAAAGCAACATAAGTTTATATCTGTATTAGAGCCACATGGTGAGTACAACCCAAGTAAAGAATATACCCTAGAAGCTGTTAGTCGAGTTACAAAGCTTGAATATAGTCAGCAGGGCGATTTAACACTTGTTGAACTTGATATTAAAGGCAACTCATATTTAGTGGCAATTAATAAACCACAAACATCAGCTAAAAACACATTCAATTATCAAAATAAAGAGTTCACTTTAAATGGCCGATTAGGCGTTTATATGATGAACAATAATCAGGAGTAAATAGGATGCAAAAGCAAAGCGCAAACTTTTCATTTGGTAACGAGACCGAAATAGAAGACTTAGGAAATGGTCTAAAACGTCAAATGCTAGGTTATAACGAAGAGCTAATGGCTGTTAAAATTTGGTTTGAGAAAGGGGCTATTGGTTATAACCATGCTCACAGACATTCTCAAGTAACGTATGTTGTTGAAGGTGAGTTTCACTTTAACATTGATGGCGTAACTAAAATCTTAAAACCGGGTGATAGCTGCTTAATCCCACCATTTGCTGATCATGGAGCTACCTGCCCAACAGGCGGAATCCTGATTGATACTTTTAGCCCAGCGCGTGAAGACTTTCTTGAGGATTAATTATGCAACTTAAAGGCTTACGTTGGTGGGTTATAGCGCTAATAGCGCTAGCTACCATTATTAACTATATCGACCGCCAAGCACTTAGTGTGCTTTGGCCGGACATTGTTGAAGATTTATTTCCTGATGAATCAGCGCTAGAACGCAAACAAATATACGCTAATATTTCTATTGTGTTTGTATTTGCTTATGCATTTGGTCAGGCAATCTTTGGTAAAATATTTGACTGGGTGGGCACACGCTTCGGTTTTGTACTATCAATAGGTGTTTGGTCTATTGCAACCGTTGCGCATGCATTTGCACAAGGTGTACTTAGTCTTAGTATTTTTCGCGCAATCTTAGGTGTAGCAGAAGCCGGTAACTGGCCTGGTGCAGCTAAAGGTAACGCAGAATGGTTCCCTACTAAAGAACGTGCTTTAGCACAGGGTATTTTTAACTCTGGCGCCGCAATTGGCGGTATTATTGCTATTCCTTTAATTGCTTATTTAACTATCTACTTTAGCTGGCAAATGGTGTTTGTTTTTGTTGGTGCATTAGGTTTCCTTTGGTTAGTTCCATGGTTAATTTTAGTTAAAGCGCCGCCTAGCTCACATCCTTGGCTGACTGCCGAAGAACGTGAATATATCTTAACGGGTCAAAGACGTGTTGATGACAACGGTGATGTAACTGGTGAAGACGAAGAGGAATATAACCCTACAACTGCTGAGTTACTTTCTCGTAAGCAAAGCTGGGGTGTAATCATTGCCTCTGCCGCAATTGACCCAATTTGGTGGTTATTTGTATTTTGGATCCCTATTTACCTAAACGAAGTATACGGTATGGATGTTAAATCTATTGGTATATACGGTTGGGTACCTTATGTTGGCGCTATGTTTGGTGCTTGGTTTGGTGGCTTATTGGCTCAAAACCGACTCAAAGCAGGTTGGAATACAGATAAAACACGTAAGCTTACTATTACGCTGGGTTGTTTAATTATGTTACCAGCGCTACTTGCAATGGCAAATCCAGGCGGACCAACAACAGCGGTACTAATTATGGCTGTTATATTATTTGGTTTTCAAACTGCAATTGGTAACGTGCAAACACTACCAAGTGATTTGTTAGGTAAAAAAGCAGTGGGTACATTATCAGGTTTTTCTGGTATGGCGGCAAAGCTTGGTGCTGTAGGTCTTACATCGCTAGTACCTTTTCTTACTGCTGATGGTAACTACACACCAGCATTTGTAATTGGTGCTTCTTTAGCCATCATAGCAATGGCAGCTGTTTGGATTTTAATTCCAAAAATAGAACCTCTTAAAAAGCCTCAATAATCTAGATAATAACTGCTATGCCAATATGTTTTGTATAAGTGCATAGCAGTTAACTACATAGGGTAACTTCCAAGATGAAAAATATTTACTTTATCGGTGAATGCATGCTCGAGCTTAGAGCTATGAGCGCGGCAACACTGCACCAATCATTTGCAGGCGATGTTTATAATTCTGCAGTGTATTTAAAACGTTGCTTCCCGCAGGTTACTACTTCGGTTGTTACGGCTTTAGGTCAAGATAATTTAAGTAAAAAAATGCTAGAACGCTTTGAGAGTGAACATATAAATACGCAACTTGTATTTACTCACGATACCAAAGTACCTGGTATGTACTACATAGAAACTGATGAGCATGGTGAGCGTAGCTTTATTTATTGGCGCAATGATTCTGCAGCTAAAAAGGTTGTTGATTTTTTAGATGCTGATGCACTCGAGCAGCTTAGCCAAGGTGATATGTTTTTCTTTTCAGGAATCTCATTAGCAATAATTGAAGAAAGTGCACGTGAAGACTTTTGGAAAGTTGTAAAGCAGCTTAAAGATGCTGGGGTTAAAATCGTTTTTGATCCTAACTATAGAGCACGTTTGTGGAATAGTGTAGAGGAAACAAAAGAGCAGTATCATTTAGCCTTTACGTTTGCAGATATTACCCTACCAGGCGTTGAAGATTTAACAACACTTTATGACGTTCATAGCGTAGAAGCAGTTGTTGAATATTTAAAGCCTTACCAAATTGAAGAAATTGTTGTTAAAAATGGCCCTGAATCGGTAGTGACAAAAGAGGGCGATACCCTTCAAAGCCACACTATAATACCGGTAACAAATGTTGTAGATACGACATCAGCAGGCGATGCTTTTAACGGTGTTTATTTAGGTGCTCGTTTATCTGATAAATCAATTTCAAGTGCTGTACAACTTGCTGCAAAAGCAGCAGGTGCGGTTATACAACAGCCAGGCGCTATTGCTCCAAAAGATATATTTCAGCTAGCGATGGTTGAAGCTGGCATCTGATACCAATTTTATTAAAAACATGATCACCTTAGCGTATTAAATAACTCACTAACTACGTTAAAAATTATTTATATAGAACAACTATTTATCATAATTTTAGCCTTGTTATTGAGCTATTTTCTTGTCGCTATAATAGCTCATTGATTTAATGCAATTGGTATAACAAAATAATTAAACATTAAAGGCCGCCATACCTCGGCCGCATTACTTTTTATAAAGGAACAACGTTATGACTCGCTTTTCTGAACTTATGTCAGGACAAACACTGCTACCTATAATTCAAGCAGATACACCAGAGCAAGGTGTTCAAATAGCGAAAGCTATGGCCAATGCTGGGCTTACTTTAGTTGAAGTAGTGCTAAGAACAGAGGCATCAATAGAGGCATTAAAAGCTATTAAAGCACAGGTGCCAGAACTAAAAGTAGGTGCGGGAACAGTCATCAATACTGATATTTTGGAGCAAGCACTTGAAGCGGGTTCTGATTTTATTGTAACCCCAGCGGTGTCTCCTACGTTACTTGAAGCACTTGCTAAATGTAATGTGCCGGTACTTCCTGGTGTATCAAACACAGGTGATATTTTAATGGCGCTTGAATATGGCTTTGAAGAGCAAAAATTATTCCCAGCATCGCTTGCTGGTGGCGCTCCTTTTGTATCAGCTGTGTCGTCAGTATTTAGAGCAGTCAGCTTTTGCCCTACAGGCGGCGTTAGCGAAAGTAACAAAATGGACTATCTTTCTTTAAATAATGTATTCGCCGTTGGCGGTACTTGGATAGCGAAAAAAGAGTGGGTTGAACAAGAAAATTGGCAAGCAATTACTGATTCTTGTATCCAGGCTTTAAAATAGAAAGGATTTCATAAATGAATTATTTAGCCCCAACAATACTGCCAGGCGTAATCGTTGGCGATGAAGTAAGTGCTGTGTATGAACATGCGCGTACTAATCAGTATGCGTTGCCAGCGGTAAATGTTGTTAGTACAACATCTATAAATGCGACGCTAGAAGCTGCTAAAAAGAAAAACTCGCCCGTTATTATTCAGCTTTCTAATGGTGGAGCTCAATTTTTTTGTGGTAAAAGCTTATCTTTACCAGAGCAACAATCAGCAGTGCTTGGGGCGGTAAGTGCTGCAAGATATGTACATTCAGTGGCAGCACATTATGAAGTAGCAGTGATGCTTCATACTGATCACGCAGCTAAAAAGCTACTACCTTGGATTGATGGTTTGCTTGATGAAGGTGAAAGACACTTTGAACTGACTGGCAAACCACTGTTTAGCTCGCATATGATTGATTTGTCAGAAGAGCCTTTAGAAGAAAATATCGAAATTTGTGAACGTTACTTAACGCGTATGGCAAAAATAGGTATGACGCTTGAAATTGAGCTTGGCTGCACGGGCGGCGAAGAAGACGGTGTTGATAACTCACACCTAGACAGCTCTTCTTTATACACTCAGCCTGAAGATGTTGCATTTGCTTACGAACGTTTAAGTCGTATTAGCCCTAATTTTATAATTGCAGCGTCTTTTGGCAATGTTCACGGTGTATATAAGCCAGGAAACGTTGTTCTTACACCAACTATTTTAAAAGATTCACAAGCTTACGTATCAGAAAAATTTAATCTACCAAGCAACTCAATTAACTTTGTGTTTCATGGTGGTAGTGGTTCTGAGTACGATAAAATTGCAGAGTCTTTAACCTATGGTGTAGTTAAAATGAATATTGATACCGATACGCAATGGGCGTGTTGGACAGGTATTTTAGACTACTACAAAGATAACCAAGCATACCTACAAGGGCAAATTGGTAACCCTGACGGGGATGATAAGCCAAACAAGAAATACTATGACCCTCGTGTATGGTTGCGTCATTCAGAGCAAAGTATGGTTGCAAGGCTAGAGCAATGCTTTGACGATCTAAATTGTGTAAACAGGTATAGCGCATGAAAAGATTAAATACAGTATTGAAAGAAGACGGTGTAGATACCGATCTTATTTTACTTATTCGCACAATTTTAGCGACCAGTAAAGAAATTGCTTTTCGAGTAAGCCAAGGTGAATTAGCCGGTGTTTTAGGCTCAACTTTGAATGAAAACGTTCAAGGTGAAGTTCAAAAAAAGCTTGATGTAATTGCAAACCAACTACTTAAAGACATACTACTTGACGACAGCAGCGTTCGATCTGTTGCATCAGAGGAAGAAGATCATGCGGTAGGTGGCCACCCTGAAGGTAAGTTTATTGTTGCTTTTGACCCGTTAGATGGCTCTTCTAATATTGATGTTAATGGGCAAATAGGCACTATATTTACTATTTACTTAGCCCGTGATGATGTTCCTTTTGATAGCGACGAGCAATTTAGTCAGCCCGGTGTAAATCAAGTATGTGCAGGCTATGTGTTATACGGCCCTTCATCATTACTTGTAATGAGTACTGGCGGTCCTACGCGTTGTTATACGTTAGACTCAACACATGGCGGTTACTTACTGACAAATAAGCAGTTAAGTGTGCCAGAACAAAGTCGTGAATTTGCCGTTAATATGGCTAACTACCGTTACTGGGACGAACCAACACAAGTGTATTTTGATAAATTGCTATACACCTGTGAAAGCTTTGAAAAAAGCTCAATGCGTTGGAATGCAGCGATGGTAGGTGACGTTCATCGTATTTTATGCCGAGGCGGGTTATTTTTGTATCCACAAGATAAACGCAGTGGTAACGATAACGGAAAAATAAGACTGCTTTATGAAGCAAACCCGTTAGCACTTTTAGTTGAAAACGCGGGTGGTAAAGCAACCTCTAGAGGAACGCGAATTTTAGATATTGCGCCAACTAGCTTGCACCAGCGTGTGCCTGTTGCTTTGGGTTCAAATGAGCCTGTAGAGTTTTATAATAACGCTATTTTATAAAGCATCACTTAGTATATAAATAAAGTAGGGGCAAGATAATAACCCCTACTTTTTAACAATTTATCTAACGCATTCCTAATATCCACTTCTCTTACTCAATAGGTATCAGAATCTAATTTCTTAAATACCTACTAAGTAACAGCATTAATTAATCCTTCAAACTTGGGTGTTATTAGCTCCGAGTACCTAGTTTTATTTGATTGAATTTTACTAATCATTCCTTGTTCTCAATTATTCGTATTCTTCGCTTTAAACCTATCTGACATTGCGGTAATGGTAATAAATGGTAATTGGTATACTTATTGGTAATATTTAAATCTAAAATTGGTTGATCATAGTGCTTCGTTTAAGTATATTAATGTTAAAGGTTACATAAAATATACATCAACATAACAAGCTAACACACTAAAATCACACAACAACAACCAGCGGAGAATTAAAATGTCGTTGAAGTCACGAGATAACAATAATTCTACAACAGGGCAGTTTGCAATGCGCCCAGTTGCAAAATGGGTAAGAACAGCGGTCATCGCAGGTATGGCAAGTTCTTGCGTATTTACAGCAAGCGCACAGGAAGATCAGGGAAAAGCGACAGAAGTTGAAGAAGACGTTGAAATAATTAGTGTTACAGGTACGCGTAGAACGATACAAGATCAAATAGCGATCAAGCGCGAGTCAACAACCGTTGTTGATGGCTTATCATCAGAAGACATTGGTGATTTACCAGCACTTTCTATCGGCGAAGCACTTGAATCAATTACAGGTGCTGCATCTCACCGTGAAAACGGTGGTGCTACAGAAATCACTATCCGTGGTCTTGGTCCATTTTTAAGTGCAACACACATTAATGGTCGTGAAGCGACTAATGGTAGTGGTGACCGCTCAGTTAACTTTTCGCAGTTTCCATCTGAACTTGTAAAAAAAGTAGCAATTTATAAAACGCAAGATGCGTCAATGATTGAAGGCGGTGTTGCAGGTGTTATTGCACTTGAAACTATAACTCCACTTGATTTTGGCAAGCAACGTGTATCAGCTGAAGTTAAACTAAATTACAACCCAGATGAAGGTAATGTAGATAACTCACTTCAAAGTGACGCGGGTTACCGTGGCACGTTTAGTTATGTTGACCAGTTTGAATTTGATAATGGCCAAGCCATAGGTGTGTCTTTTGGTGTACAGCGCCAAGATATTAGTCAACCAGAAGCTGAATACAGAAGCTCTAGCCCATCAGGCTCTTCATTATGGGCGTGTATAAACGATCCAAATAATACCAATGAAGGTTTTTATCGTAGTAAAGCAGGCGACTGTGAAGATCAAGTAAGTGGCGAAAAATTAAAAAACCAAGGCTACCAAACCAAAATTGATCCTGAAACGGGTAAAGCCGAAAGTGATGGTACTCCGTATGCTTGGACTGGTAGTAGCCGTAGTTACCGCCAAAACGAAACATCAGATGAGCGTGATGCAATGTTTTTTGCACTGCAGTACCAGCCGTCAGCTGATTGGGATGTTAACTTTGATGCACAAATATCAGATAGAACACAAAAAGAAGCACGCCACGATTTAATCTTTTTACAAAAACGAGCAACACCTGGTGTAACCGGTCCAACACTTGTAACTAACGATGTAGGCGGTATTTTACATTGGGAAGGTGAAGAGCGCATTGAATCAGCGGGTGAGCAATTTTCTCGTGAAGAAAACTACCAAGGTTATGGCATAAATATAGAACATACAGTTACAGATAGATTAACTGTTGATTTAGATTTAGCGTACTCAAAAACAGAACGCGAAGAACTTCAAATATCTAACCGTGGTAGAACCTCAAGCCAAACTTTCTTTTCTTGGGATATGGGCGATGAAATCCCTCATTTCACATTAACAGACTTTGACGTAACAGATATTTCAAACTTTACAGATAGCCTAAGAACACGACTTGACCGTGAAAATGTTCGTGAAAACGAAGTTATTTCAGCGCGACTAGATTTTGAGTATACCTTAGATGGCAATGTTTTCACCAGTATTCAAGGTGGTATTAGAACATCTGAAATGACCTTCCTACAGTATGGTGGTAGCCAAGGTAACGGTTCAAGAAATGAATTTACACTAGACTCTGGTACTGAAGTGCTTGACGTATTACAGGGTTGTCAAATCGATTTCCCTGAATCAGGCTTTTTATCAAGTGTATCTGATGGCGATATCGTAACAAATGTCGATAGTGACGGTAACGTTGTAGATAGCGGTACAGGTTCATCATGGGCTACATACGACAACGTATGTTTCTCACAAGCTGTAGCTGGTTCTAACGCTGATGGTGTGTTTGCTTACCCAGAAGTTGAATATGAAAATGCAGGTACAATTGATGTAACAGAAAAAACAACATCAGTGTACTTAATGGCTAACTACGATACTGAAATGTTTGGCAAATTCATTCGCGGTAACTTTGGTCTTCGTATTGTAGACACAGAAGTAACTTCGATTGGTTTTAGAAATAGCTTTGATGTTGTAACAAGTGATACCGGTGTACTATCTCTGGTTGAATCAGATAATGGTTCACTAGATAAAATAAAAAGCGGTGGCGATTACACTAAGTATTTACCAAGCTTTAACCTAGTTATTGATTACAGTGAAGATATTTTATTCCGTGCAGGTATATACCGTGGTATGTCACGCGCAGATCCATCTGATTTAGGCTATAGCCGTACATTCCAAGAAGATACAGAAGGTACAGCAACATCAATCAGCGATTTATTAGTGGGTGTAAATGGTTCTGGTAATCCAGACACTCAACCACTTATGTCTTGGAACTACGACGCTGCGTTTGAATGGTACCCTAACGAAGATTCAATCTTAGCGTTAAGCCTATACTACAAACAGTTCAATGGCGGTTTTCAACAACAAACCGTAATTGAAGAATTTACTGTTGGTGGTGAAACAGTTTCACTACCAATCACCAACTCTGTTACGTCAGACGAGGACAGTGAAATACTAGGCCTAGAAGCTTCATTTTCTTACCGCTGGGATAATGGCATCGGTATGAAATTTGGTTACAACTATGCAGACACTGACTTTGAGTTCCAAGATAGCTTATACGGCGATACGTTTGTTACTGATGTAGACGGTAATACTACACAATTAACTGACGGTATTGTTGAGTCGGCTTCAGTACCTGGCTTCTCAAAGCATGTATTTAGCAGCCAGCTGTACTACCAAATTGGTGGGTTTGATACTGCCGTTATTTACAAATATCGTAGTGAGTATTTCCAACCATATACTACAAATGGTACTCGACTTCGTTATGTTGATGGCGTAGGCGTATGGGAAATGCGCGCATCATACAAAATTGATGAGCACTTTAGAGTTAAAGCAGAAGCAATTAACTTGTTCAGCGCACCTAAATCACAAGATTTCTTTGTTGAAGGTAACCTAGGTGAAGTGAATGACTACGGCCCACGCTTATTCTTAGGTTTAAGCTACAAGCTGTAATAATAGTTAAACATTAAATCTCATTAAAAAGGCGGTTTTACCGCCTTTTTTCATGTTTATAATTCAAGTTAGATTAGTTATGTAGACTGGTATGTGCCAGTGTAGGACGGATAAGCGAAGCGGCATCCGACACAGTAAAATACCTTGCCAATTATCATCAACATTTTATGTTGTCGAGTGGCTGAACTCACAGCCCAAAGGAAACAAAAAATCTAGCCCGTTTGATCTTCAAACTCACACAAACCTTCAATGTTACAGCGGCAATATCTTACGATACTACCGCCAGTAATAATGCTCGAGATAGTATTAAACCAATACCTTTATTTTTTAACCTTACCCTTAAGAACATAAATTTCACCATCGAAACTGCCTTGAATCGTCAGTCCTTGGCTTGCCAACTCTTGCAAGTATTCAACATGATCATCAGTAATATGCTGGCCTGGGACTAAAAGCGGTATGCCCGGTGGGTATGGAGTAACTAAACCTGCACAAATGCGGTTGTTACTTTTGCTAATAGGCACAGATTCGCGGTCGCCATAAAAAGCATCGCTTGGAATACACGCCAAGTCTATGGCTGGTAAATTTTCAGGTAAGCGAGCTCTACGCGTCGATTTCGATAGTTTTACTTTACCGCTGTCTAGCTTTTTCAATGCATTGTACAAACGAATTATTTTTGAGCGCGTGCCGCCAAGCGTCAGTAAAACCAAAATGGTGCTGTGTGTGTATTTTTCTATCTCTAGCCCAATTTCATCCAGTAGATATTTATGAATATCTTTTAATGAGTAAGGTAGCTCACTAATATCAATAAGGATCTTTAATGGGTCGTGGCCCATATTATCACCACTAAAATGCGGGAATATTTCCATAAAGTCTTGCTTAGCTAATACTTTAATTTGCTTAAGCGAGGCCATCTGTTGTTTAAACTCCTCAACATGATTTAGCAGCGCATTGAGCAGCTTATAGCCTTCCATCTCTAATTGCTTTTGGCACACGTCAAGCGATGCAATAAGCTGATATTTAGGCGATGTACTAGCGTAGATACTATAAATCTCTCGAAAGAAATCGGCATCAAAATCGGGATCGTTAATATGAATATAAGACGCTTGAGAAAACGCCGATACTACTTTATGCGCCGAATGCGTAATGTAGTCAGCCCCTGCATGTATCGCAGAATAATGACGAAAGCTAGGATGAAACAAAGAGTATGCAAACCAGGCTTCATCTATAAATACCTTAATACCATATTGATGAGCATAATCTACGACTTGTTTTAGGTCGCTAAGTAAGCCATCGTAAGTACAACCGGTAAGCACTAGTAATTTAGCATCAGTATTGTTTTCAATTGCTAACTTGATGTCGGCCAACGATGGTGGCGCGAAAATGCCATATTTTGGATTTAAGATACTCGCCAAGTAAATGGGGTAACTAGCTGATTGCAAGATGCCATAGTGTACTGATTTATGGCAATTACGGTCGACAATTACTTTATCTCCCTTACGCAGGAGCGTCTGCAAGATGATTTTATTTGAGGTAGATGAACCATTTGTAACAAAGTAGGTGTGCTTAACTTCAAACGTTGCCGCAGCTGATTCTTGAGCGCGACCAATAGTATTAGTGCTGTCTGATAATGAGCCTAGCGAGTCTACCGAAACCGACAGGTCGCCAACAAATACATTGCGGCCGTAAAACTGATAAAAATCTTTGATGTAAGGTGAGTTTCTAAAGCTAGAACCCCCACTATGACCCGGTGTATGCCAAGAGTCGTTTGCTTCACCAACGTAACGACGATACGCCGTCCAAAATGGCGTTTCAGAGCGGTCGTCAAAATCGTTGATCATATAACCTAAAATGGCTTCTGGGTCAGAAATTACTTCATCTTTAAAAAAGAATGATTCGATTTCTTCTGACTCGTTTACGATCTCCAGCCCTTTAGTGTCGTCGCCAATAACATAAACCGGCAGCTCAAGACGAATTGCCTTTAACTCTTCAATAAAGCGGCTATACATTCGCTCACCCACTTTGTTGTGCATATCCCAACTGAGAACCACGGCTTGAATATCACCATCTTCCTCTACATGTTCCAACGCGCGTTTAAGCTCAAGGCATTCAATAATATCGATATGAATATCGTCTCGCTCAAAGTTAGGAATAGTCTTTGACAGATTAGTTGAAAGCCCTTGTAAGGTGGCTGGGTCTTGTTCAATTATCAAGATACGAAGTAGAGGTAGCATAGAGGGTTTCGCAATATAATTTTATAATGCTCACTAGCATAACTAAAGGAGTGATCGTTGTGAAATTAATACTTTGATAATTTTCACTGTTAGTCTTAAACGCCCTAGTGAGTTTGGGAAAGATGAAAGCCGAGAAATATTTTGGTTTTATGTTTGTAGGCGTGGCTTTATGCAGCGTTTTGGGGTTTATGCTTTATTGCGCGAGGTAAACTAGCGACTACGGGTTTGGTGTTGTATTTGTAGGCGTGGCTTTATGTCGCATTTTTGGGGCTTATTCTTTATTGCGCGAGGTAAACTCGCGACTACAGGGTTGGTGCTATGTTTGTAGGCGCGGCTTTATGCTGCGTTTTTGGGGTTTATGCTTTATTGCGCGAGGTAAACTCGCGACTACGGGTTTGGTGTTGTATTTGTAGGCGTGGCTTTATGCTGCGTTTTTGGGGGTTATACTTTATTGCGCGAGGTAAACTCGCGACTACAGGGTTGGTGTTATGTTTGTAGGCGTGGCTTTATGCAGCGTTTTTGGGGCTTATGCTTTATTGCGCGAGGTAAACTCGTGACTATGGGTTTGGTGTTGTATTTGTAGGCGCGGTTTTATGCCGCGCTTTTGGGGCTATTCAGTCTTATCTTTAAACTCACACAAGTCTTCAATAATACAGCTGCCGCACTTTGGCTTACGTGCTACGCAGGTATAGCGCCCGTGCAGTATTAGCCAGTGGTGTACGTCTACTTTAAATTCTGCAGGTACTACTTTTTCAAGTTTTTGCTCAACGGCTACAACATCTTTACCCATTGCAAGCTTGGTACGGTTAGATACACGAAATATATGTGTATCTACGGCTATTACCGGCCAGCCGAGAGATAAGCAAGGTAGTTATCAGGTTGAAAGTATAATAGCACTTGAATTTCCCTGCTTTTCAGTGGCATAGTGCCTAATGCAATAAAATAATATGGATTTTCCATGGCAGAACTTTTAATTCCCCAATCTTTAAAAAATACTTAGCTAGCAATGACGTTATTCCTTTGATTGGTGCAGGTGTTTCTATGTCTGTCGAAAACAAAGATGGGAGTAGGGCTTTTCCATCTTGGCCTGAACTACTTAATTTTGCAGCAGAAAGATTGGAAGATGAAGAGTTATTAGATGATAGTCATCTAGTAAAATTGCTTGTGAAGAAAGGAAAGCTCCAACAAGCTGCACAAGAAGCTCAAGAGCAATTGTCAGGCAGGCGCTGGTATGATTTTATGCAATCCCAATTTGTAATAGATTTCACTCAATTGGACGATAGCTGTAAGGCGTTACCACAAGCAATTTGGCAATTAAGTAACAGGCTTGTAACCTTAAATTATGACAAGGTATTAGAATGGGCACATACAGAATCAGTTAATGTTTGTGCTTTTGATAACGAAAATACAAATCGACTTGCAGAATTTTCACGCAATGGCTCCCAAGAAATGCTTTGGCATTTGCATGGTAAAATCGAAAATCCTAAGCATATGGTGCTTACTCCACAATCATATAATCGGTTATACCAAGAAGATGCTGAAGAACATTATCAGGCTGCGCTTACCAAGTTCAAAGAGCTGTTAAGCAACAAGATTATTCTTTTTATTGGTTGTTCACTTGATGACGCAGAGCTATTGGCTGCAATAGTAAAACAAAATAAATTGTTTGATAATAATACTGGTCCTCATTATGCGCTGGTAAGAGAAAGTGATAAGCAGGCAATTGATGCTAAATTGACTGGCATCCCAGTTAATACAATTACTTTTAGTGACTTTGGTCAACCGTTAATTGATGCTGTACATCAATTGGTTGAATGCAAAAATCAACAAGAGCAGCAACCAAAAGAATCAATTCAACCACTTAAGGAAGAACCAAATAAGCACGATAAAATTGGTCTATTTACAGCCTCACCTTTAGATAAGCCAATAGATGATTCGGATATCATCGCAAAACTTAAAAAGTTTAAATATCCTATTTCGCAACAAGCTTTTACTGAAAGTAACTTAATGGAGGCTGATGTTTATTCCATTTTATTTTTATTGGCCAAAACAACGAGTAGTGGATTGTTGATTGAAGACGATAACGCTTGTAGTGATTACTTAGCAATTGATGAACTAGAAAGTAGCTTACCAATTAATGCTAAAATAACAGTGTTGATCACAGATAAACTATTGAATGAGCAAGAACTAGGGCAAGTTAAGTTTCCATTACTGGTTTTCCCTCTGTTAAATCAACAAGGCAAAGATCTTAAACCTCTTGATAAATTAGCACATCAGCTATTTAAAAGGCCGGATGTTAAACACTTCATTGATAAAAGTGATGTTCAATCGGTGCATATTAGTGGTGAGTTATTAGAATCCCTGAAACCAGAAAACCGTCAGCATTGGCATAAGTATCAACCATTACTACCTAAAGGTATTAATACAAGTGAATTGCAAGGCTTTACAGGGCGTTTATCTGATTTAGCGGATATCAGCCAAAAGCTTGCTAAAGCAGCCAACAAACAAAGGTTATTAACAATTAAAGGCAGTGGAGGCTTAGGTAAAACAACAATAGCAAAAAAAGTGGCATTGGAATTAGCGAATCGCGGGCATTTTGATGCAGGTGTGTATTTTATCGATTGTGAACATATCTCAAGTAGCAATCAGCTTGAAATACACATCGGCAGTGCCTTTAACTTACTTGCCGCTGATGATTTATTTGGTCACTTAGCAAAACATCATGATCAGCAACAGCGTTTACTGATTTTTGATAACTTAGAAAGTTTATTGTATTTAAAACAAGCGGATAAAAGCCAAAACAAGCAAGAGGTAGAACAAGTTAAGTTCTTGTTATCGCAAGCACTAATTTACGCAAATGTGTTGGTTACTTCCAGAGAAAGCATTAATGCAGAGTGGGAAGATGTGTTGCCATTCCGGCAAATGGAATCTGAAGAAGCATTAGCATTATTTAATCGCCTAACTAAAAACGGTTATCGCAGTGATAAAGATCAAGAGTTTGCGCGCAGAAAAATTCTAGAACCACTGCTAAATAATAACCCGTTAGCCATTAAGTTAATTTGTGATGGTATGCCAGCGGGTAAAAGCTTAAAAGAGTTAAAGCAAGAGTTAGAAGACGACTTTTTTGATAAGGTTAAAGAAGAAGACTTAACTTTAATGTTTGACGATGAAGTTGATTTGAATATTAATCGGCAAGAGTCTCTTTATGTTTCTATTCTTTATTCTTACCGTTCATTAGAGGAACATCAGAAACGTACATTGGAATCCTTCTCGTTATTTCCTGACGGAATAGACCTCGATACTTTTAAACGTATAGTAACAGAGAGTAAGAGAAGGGATAGAAACGAAGAGGCAAATAAATTGAAAAAGCCGATTAGCGATAAAGATATTGCCATACTTACAAATAAATCATTAGTCGAAGCCGGTGTTTTTCAAGTTAGTTGTCGCATCAAGTGGTAGTGTTTAGAAATCTGTGTCATTTCAGTATTATTAAGAAAACAGGAGTGACACATGACTCAATCTTTCGATTTCAACAAAGCATTAGCTGAACTTCAGGCTGGTAAAGGTCTTACTG
>NZ_JADYXA010000054.1:0-21406 GCF_015864495.1 Pseudoalteromonas sp. SWYJZ98
ACCCACTTTATATTCTGCATAAAATAAGTAATCGATTGAACCAAAATAGGAACTCAGCTATGGTTTGTTTATCAATAAAAAACAAATAAAAAAACGAGTAAATCTACAGGCTCGTTATGTGTATCTCTTATGCGGAATTTGAATCCAACTGAAATTGTAATAATTACTAAACTGCTTAAGATGGCTAAGTTGGAAGTAGATATTTCCCAATTACTTGTCAATCCAATGAATGATGGTGGAATGGGAAGTTTAGCTATAGGTTATAACTATGACAGCCGTCAACTTGGTCAAGAGATCGCTGAATATATGTTTAAAGATTTGGATGGTACTCCTGTATCGGCAGCGTTAAACATAGATAAGCAAGGGAATTTATACGAGTTGGACATTTGGAAAGTAGATTTTTCTCCAACCCAAATGAGAAATAAACTAGACACCCATCCTTAATTTTGCATTATCCATTTAAATGCCAGTGATCTAATTATGCTGTTAGAATAAACAAGACACCCATCTAAAATTTTCCCTGTACTCTAGGGTGTGCAATCGTTTCTGCTGCGATTTAGATCAAATCGTCCAAGGTGATATGTTAGGGGCTGTGATTACAATGGCCCCATTGGGTGCAAGTAAAATAGTTACGGGGCCATTAAAAGCTGGAAAAACGATCACAAAAAAAGAAATTGCAAAAAGAGAAGCTGGAACAGCTATCTTAACTAATCTGACATTAAATGGTTCGAAAGAGTGATGAAAAATTCAATTTTTATATTGATTGCCGTAATTTGGTTCGTGTTTTCTGGCTTGTTGATTGCTGAAAGATTTGGAATTGGAAATTGGATTGGGAGTCTTATTTTATATTCAATGGGATTTTATTGGATTTATCCATATATATTTTCAAAAACAATGTATTTCCCTTACAGCGCAGAAGCTTTTACAGACAAAGAAGAGAATAATACTAAACGTATGATTTTATTTGCACTCGGTTTACTGTTTTCGAGCATGGTTTCTATGCTATGAATAAAATTAATGTATATGTAGTGGCATAGTGATTTTAGCCATCCATTTAAAAAGAAATACTATGCTCGTAAGCATACAGATTTGGGTGAATAGAATAACCTAAATAAAGTTAATTATGTATTAGCAATAAAGAACAGTTGAATTGAAAATGCACCATTTTCACTTTTATTGCTAATGTATATTCGTTTTGTATTAAGCGAAAAATAATCTTGTTTTAAATTAATTTTACTAAAATAAATAGCAGAACTGTTTACATGGCATTTTACATTCCTTTATTACAACCTCACTTTAAACACATTGAAATTGGCGATACGCTTACATCACTT
This sequence comes from Pseudoalteromonas sp. SWYJZ98, assembly GCF_015864495.1. Classification (NCBI taxonomy): domain Bacteria; kingdom Pseudomonadati; phylum Pseudomonadota; class Gammaproteobacteria; order Alteromonadales; family Pseudoalteromonadaceae; genus Pseudoalteromonas; species Pseudoalteromonas sp. SWYJZ98. The sequence goes on from NZ_JADYXA010000054.1 coordinate 1,335, forward strand.
TGGAGTGGGTGTGGCAATATTGTGCAGTGCCAGCTTGATGATAAGCCATGTGTTATTAAAGCTATTAAAATACCCAGTTATATACACCATCCTAAAATTAAACAAAGCGAATTTGCGCTTAAAAGAAAGCAGCACTCGTATAGTGTTGAATACACATTTTATAAGCTTTATAGCCAGTATTTACCAGTACATGCGCAAAGTATTGAATGTATAGGTGCAATTAATAAAGATGATGAATATGCGCTGGTGTTTAAAAACTTTACCAAACATGGGTTTACTCAAGCAGGGCCACAACATGTTAAAGCTATATTAAGGTGGCTTGCACACTTTCATGCGTTTAACTTAAGTAAACCCGCTGATGGGTTATGGCAGCAAGGCAACTACTGGCATTTAAGCACGCGCCCAGATGAGTTTAATAAACTAAAAAATAACCTTGATAAAAAGTCCGATATTAAAAATGCTGCACATAAAATAGATGAGCAGCTACAAAGTTGTGCGTATAAAACGCTGATTCATGGCGATGCAAAACTTGCTAACTTTGCAGCGAATGAGCGCGATGAAATACTCGGTTATGATTTTCAATATATAGGAGCAGGTTGCGGGATTATTGATGTAATGTATTTTATGACCAGTTGCTTAAGTGATGCACAATTACACGAGTGCGCTGATGAGTATCTTGCGTATTATTTTGATAATTTAAAGGCTGCTATTACTACTTATCATCCTACAGCACCAGCAAGTAAAATAGCTGACGATTGGCTCGCTTTATGGCCTTCTGCATGGGCTGACTTTTATCGATTTTTAGCTGGCTGGAGCCCTGAGCATCAAAAAATAAATAGTTATATGCAACAGCAAGTAAACAGCTGGTTAGCGAGTAACATTTAATAAACACAACGGGTTGATTGCTTGCATAAATATCAAGCAAAACAATACATTTTGGCACGATGTATGAAAATCTCTTTAAAACTACAGGTCAAATGACCTTTTTTAATATAAAATACTGCAAATTCTTGTATCAGTAGGTTTATATCATGGCAATTCACGTTATTTCACACCCTCTTGTTCAACATAAACTAGGCCTAATGCGAGCGCATGGTATTAGTACTAAAAGCTTTCGTGAATTATGTTCTGAAGTTGGAACCTTATTAACTTACGAAGCAACTAAAAACCTACAGTTAGAAGATAACGAAATTACAGGCTGGGATGGCAATAAGTTAAAAGTAGAGCATATTAAAGGTAAAAAAATTACCGTAGTGCCTATTTTACGCGCAGGTCTTGGCATGATGGACGGTGTTATGCAGTTATTACCGGCGGCTAAAGTAAGTGTGGTTGGTCTTGAACGTAACGAAGAAACACTAGAACCAGTACCATATTTTGAAAAGCTCGTTGGTAATATTGATGAGCGCTTAAGCTTAGTTATTGACCCTATGCTTGCAACAGGTGGCTCAATGATTGCTACAATCGATATGCTTAAAAAAGCAGGCTGTAAAGAAATCAAAGTAATTGTATTAGTAGCTGCACCAGAAGGTGTGGAAAAAACACTTACAGCACATCCCGACGTAGAAATATTTACAGCCTCTGTAGATAGCCACTTAAACGAAAAGGGCTATATTATCCCTGGTTTAGGCGATGCGGGCGACAAAATATTCGGTACTGTTTAGGAGTCTTTAAGTGCAAAATAATGACACCTTTTCAATAAAAACTATTTTAACGGGCGCGCAAATGCTGTTTGTAGCATTTGGTGCGCTGGTATTAGTGCCACTTTTAACGGGCTTGGATCCTAATGTTGCGCTTTTTACCGCTGGCATTGGTACTTTGCTGTTTCAGGTAGTGACTAAAGGCCAAGTGCCTATATTTTTAGCTTCATCGTTTGCTTTTATTGCACCCATTATTGCCGCTGTGCAAATGTGGGGCGTGCCAGCCACTATGGGCGGCTTAATGGTGGCCGGCTTTGCTTATATGCTTTTAAGTTTATTAGTGAAATTTAAAGGCGTTGCAACGCTTCATAAAATTTTACCGCCTGTGGTTGTGGGCCCAGTAATTATGGTTATTGGTTTAGCGCTTGCACCTGTTGCTGTAAATATGGCGATGGGTAAAAGTGGCGACGGCAGTATTCAAATTATTGATTACAACAGCGCTATTTATATTTCGTTGTTCTCGTTAGTGGTTACGCTTATTTTTGCAGTGTGGGGAAAAGGCGTATTTAAGCTTATACCTATTCTGGCAGGGGTTGTAGCGGGTTATTGTTTATCGCTTGCAATGGGCGTTGTGCAATTTGACGCAGTAACTAACGCACAGTGGTTTGCTGTACCAAACTTCACATGGCCTGAGTTTAAATGGCAGGCTATTTTGTTTATGGTGCCTGTAGCAATAGCACCTGCAATTGAGCATATTGGCGATATGATGGCTATTAGCCAAGTAACCAATAAAGACTTTTTGAAAAAGCCTGGGCTTCACCGTACTTTGTTTGGTGATGGCCTTGCGACGTCTGCCGCATCATTATTTGGCGGCCCGCCTAACACAACTTACTCAGAGGTAACGGGAGCAGTTATGCTTACCAAAAACTTCAATCCTAAAGTAATGATGTGGACAGCCATTATCGCCATTATTTTAGCCTTTGTTGCTAAAATGGGATCTGGCTTACAGACTATACCTGTACCTGTAATGGGCGGCATTATGATTCTACTTTTTGGCTCTATTGCTGTAGTGGGTTTAAATACATTAGTTAAGTCGGGCGATGATTTAACAGCACCACGTAACTTAAGTATTGTTGCACTTATTTTGGTGTGCGGTATTGGCGGTATGCATATTGGTGGTAGCCAATTTAGTTTAGAGGGCGTAAGTTTATGCGCTATTTTAGGCATTGTGCTCAACCTTGTATTACCTAAGGCGCAGCCTCAAGAGAGTTAATAGTGCACGTAAGTTAAAAATATTGCACCATAATAGCGCATTTTCAATGCGCTATTTTTTTAACCTATTAATAAATATGCAAAAATAATAATGGTCTAGTATCTGCATTTAATTTCCAGAACGCATCGTATGCAAAGGAGTTACTATGTCAGAGGCCAATATTGTGGATATAACCCCGTTTTTAGCAAAACACCAACTGCCTTTAAAGTATCAATATTTGAGTGAGCAATATTTTGTTCCACTTGCGCATGACATCCTCGAATCTAAAAAAACAAATACTCCTATTTTTGTTGCCATAAATGGATGCCAAGGCTCAGGAAAAACAACACTCGCTGATTTTTTAGTTACCTGGTTCTCTAAAAACACACCACTTAACAGTGTTGCATTGTCGATTGATGACTTTTATTTAGCAAAACAAGCACGTAGTGAACTTGCCAAAGACGTACATCCTCTTTTTACTACTCGCGGAGTACCGGGTACTCACGACGTAGCGTTAATGAATAGCACAATAACTAACTTACTGGCAGGAGAGGTAAACGTACCGCTTCCACGTTTTAATAAACACGAAGACGACTGCGTGCCAACAAGTGATTGGCTAACAAACGAAAAGCCAGTTGATATTGTTATTTTAGAAGGGTGGTGCGTGGGCAGTGAGCCACAACCGCTGTTTTCATTGAGTGAGCCGCTTAACGAGTTAGAGCAACAGTTTGATAAAGAAGGCGTTTGGCGCCGCTGTGTAAATAGCTGTTTGGCAAACGAATACAAAGCCGTTTTTAATCTAATTGATTATACCGTTATGCTAAAAGCACCAAGTTTTAGTGATGTTTTTACATGGCGACAAGAGCAAGAACAAAAGCTAATAGCCAAAAAAGGTGAAGGCTCAGGCACCATGACTAACGAGCAATTGGTGTATTTTATTTCTCATTTTGAGCGCATTACGCGTGAGAACTTAAACACACTGAGCGCTAAAGCAAATGCGTTAATTGAACTGGATAGCAACCGAGATATTAGCGGTATGCACCTAACAAGTGATGACACCCTTCAACCTATTATTTTTACAGATTTGGATGGCACATTACTCGATCACGCCGATTACAATACAAATAATATCAGTGAGTTATTACAGCAGCTGCAAAATGCGCATATTCCTGTGGTGTTTAATACCAGCAAAACTTTTTGCGAAGTTATAGAGCTTAAAAACGATTTAAATATTCAACAGCCTTTTATTGTCGAAAACGGTGCCGCGGTATTTATTCCAGAGGATTATTTTGAACTCAAGCCAATTGGTTGTAAAAAAGTAGGCGCTTATTGGTGCTACGCAATGGCAAAGCCGTTATCGAGTTTATTAAATGATTTAAATACTTTAAAGGCGGATTATAAAGCGCATTACAAATTGTTTAGTGACTTATCGAGTGAGCAAATATCAGAGCTTACCGGGCTAAACGATGCACAAGCAAGGCGCGCACAAACTCGCGATTATTCAGACCCTCTTTATTGGTATGGCAACGACGAATTGCTCACAGCCTTTGTAAACGATGTTGAAGCACTCGGCTACGATATAAAAATTGGCGGACGCTTCATTCATATTGCCAAAAATACCGATAAAAGCGCTGCACAGCAGTGGTTAGTTAAACAGTTTACCCATCATTTCAGAAAGCCTCTCACGGTTATAGCACTGGGTGATAGCGATAACGATAAGCAAATGTTAGAACACGCAAATATCGCCATTATTATTGCCAATCCGGCGAGTAAAAAGCCGGTTAAATTGTCGCACAACAAAGCACGATATTCTCAATCACCAGCACCGCTGGGCTGGATTGAAGAAATAACGTCGTTGCCGTGTATTAGCAGTATTTTAAGTATTTCTGAGGAGCAAACATCTCATGGCTGATTTTTATCAAAATGGCATTATTACAACACTACATAATATTGCCGACAGACCAATAGAAGACCTAGAAAAAGAGCTACTTACTTTTAGTAAGCAGCGCCCTATGGGGTTAATACTTCCTTCGTTATTTAGTGAACTTGAAGGCCCTGCGCTGCAAAATATAGTTAGTGAATTACGCGAAGTACCATATTTATCACAAATTACGATAGGCTTAGATAGAGCCGACGAAGCACAATACCGTCATGCACTAGGCTTTTTTAAAGAGCTAAACCAAAATCATAAAGTATTATGGAACGACGGCCCACGCTTACAAGCACTAGATAAAGAATTACAAGAGCTAGGTGTTGCCCCACGCGAGCTGGGTAAAGGGCGTAATGTGTGGTACTGCATGGGCTATAAATTAGCAACAGCGGAAGTGGAATCTATCGCGCTGCATGATTGTGATATTCTAACCTACGATAGAAGCCTACTTGCTCGCTTAATTTACCCCGTTGCGCATCCGCGTTTTAACTATGAATTTTGTAAAGGGTTTTACCCGCGTACTGCTAATGGCAAAATTAATGGCCGTGTATCGCGCTTATTAGTAACGCCACTGCTTCGCTCATTTAAAACAATTTTAGGCAATACCGACTACCTTGAATATATGGACTCTTTTAGATACCCACTTGCAGGTGAGTTTTCGTTTAGACGCGATGTATTAAACGATATTCGCATTCCAAGTGATTGGGGCCTTGAAATAGGCGTACTGAGTGAAATGTATCGTAACTATTCGCATAACCGCTTGTGCCAAGTAGATATTGCCGATAACTATGACCATAAGCACCAAGAACTTTCACTAGATGACCAAAGTGCAGGCTTGTCTAAAATGTCGATTGATATTACTAAGGCATTATTTAGAAAGCTGGCGACTCAAGGTGTTACTTTTACCAGCGAAACAATTCGCTCATTAAAAGCGACCTATTATCGTATCGGTCTAGATTTTATAGAAACGTATCATAACGATGCGCTCATGAACGGGTTAACGCTTGATGTACACCAAGAAGAAAAAGCAGTAGAAATGTTTGCACAAAACATAATGGAAGCAGGGCAACACTTTTTAGAAAACCCAATGGAAGCGCCATTTGTGCCAAGTTGGAACCGTGTTGTATCAGCAATGCCAGACGTACTTGAGCGCTTAAAAGAAGCCGTAGAGCTAGATAACAAAGAATATAGTTAACCTGCGTGCAGGTTAACTAGCCTATAAGTCTAAACAATAAATATTAGGGGCGCATGTGATTTCAGTTAGCGAATTATTTTTACAACGAGTAGAGCAACATCTTCATATTATTTATGAGGGTGTTGAGCTGCCTTTATCGGTTACTGAGCTTGCTCAGCAACTCATTAAAATTATATTAGGTAGCAATGCACTGCGCGACCCGACACCCCATACAAACCGATGGGATGAACAAGATATAGTATTGATTGCTTATGGCGACTCTATTATTAAACACGATGATAGCGAATTTGCCGTATCGAGCCCAATGGAGGCACCGCTTAAAACACTACACAGGTTTATAAAAGAGCAATGTGATATGCAGTTAAATGCGATGCATATATTGCCATTTTACCCGTACAGCTCAGACGAAGGCTTTGCAGTAATGAACTACGTGCAAGTGAACGAGTCCTTAGGTGATTGGGGAGATATTCAAAACATCGCTAAAGACGTAAAGCTAATGGCGGATTTAGTTATTAACCATTGCTCAAGCAGAAGTGTATGGTTTGAGAACTTTTTAAATGATTTACACCCGGGTAAAGATTATTTCAAAACGGCGAGCTTAACGGATGATTTAAGCCAAGTTGTTCGCCCGCGTACGTCATCGTTATTAAATACTGTAACTACGCCAAGCGGCGAAAAACACGTGTGGTGTACGTTTAGTCACGATCAGGTTGATTTTGATTTTGCAAACCCCGAGGTGCTTAAAGAGTTTGTGGGAATAATTCGCCATTATTTAGACAATGGCGTGCGTCTATTTAGACTCGATGCGGTCGCGTTTTTGTGGAAACAGCTTAATACAAGTTGTATTAACTTGCCGCAAACACATGAAGCCGTAAGGCTAATGCGAACACTTATTGAGCACGCAGAGCCGAGCGTAGTTATAATTACCGAAACCAATATTCCAAACCAAGAAAACTTATCTTATTTTGGTAATGCCAACGAAGCGCACAGTATTTATAACTTTGCACTGCCGCCTTTATTGCTTCATACATTACTTAGTGGCGATAGCACTGCAATTAAGCATTGGATGATGAGTATGCCACCTGCGCAAAATGGTACGGCATACTTTAATTTTATAGCCTCGCACGATGGAATAGGGCTCAGACCAATTGAAGGTTTATTGCAACCCAGCGAAGTAGCGTCACTAGTAAGTACTACTATGCAATTTGGTGGTCGTGTATCAATGCGCACCAGTAGCGATGGCACGCATACACCGTACGAGCTAAATATAGCTTTATTTGATGCAATGCAAGGTACGCACAATGGCCCAGATAAGTTTGGCCTTGAGCGGTTTATGTGTGCTCACGCAATTATGTTTGCGCTTGAAGGTATCCCAGGGCTTTATATTCATAGTTTGTTGGGTACAACTAACGACTACGAGCGCTTTGAAAATTCACAGCATAACCGTGCTATTAACCGCCATCGTTGGCAGGAATCAAAGCTACTGGCGGCAATTGGTGAAAAGTACAGTCATCATCATAAAGTGTTTAACGGCATAAAAAGCTTATTGGCAGTACGCAAAAAGCAAAGTGCCTTCCACCCAAATGCTACACAGTTTACGCTGCATTTAGCGGGTGGATTATTTGGTTTTTGGCGACAAAGTATAGACAGACGCCAAAGCATATTTTGTGTTTATAACATTAGCGATAAACCACAAACGCTCACATTGGCCGACTTAAACTTAATTAACACCCAAAAGTGGTTTGATTTGGTGGCAAATAAAACGATTGAAGAAAGCCAATTAACGATAGAGCTAGAACCATACCAAAGCGTGTGGCTGAGTAATATTAAATAAATGCTAACACTTTAAAAAGTCTGCAAATGCAGACTTTTTTATTACCTAAATTCTGTGGTTGTTTACTGTAAAGCCCCTTTACACCAATTAATAGCATATTCTTTCTGTAGAGTTACTTTCGACACTATAATTGATATAATTAGCCCTCTTTTATTTATAGGGTTTTTCATGAAGTATTTTTATTTAGCTATTACGTTACTATTTAGCACGTTGGCTTTAGCCCAGCAGCCAGTCGATCTTGAAATAAATATGAAAAATACCGGACTTGCATACAAACAAGCAGTGCAGGCTACACAGATTGACGAATTTAATACCGCAATCGATGAATTTATTAAGCTGGTAAAAATAAGTAAAACGGCTAAATTTTACAAAAAAGCTGAACAATCATTACAAGGCCTTGATAAAGTGATTGCCCAAGCTGAACTTGCAAAAAAAGCAGCGAACGAGCAGGGGCTAAGTGCGGCAAAAGTACCACTGAAAAATATAGATAACTTACGTAAAAAATATCATGAGTTACATGAACCTCCAGGGGTCTTTGAATTACTGTTCGGTTCATAAACCTAAACACTATGTATCTTTAGGAATTACTTTTAATTAATTGCGTTAAAGGTATCTGCAGCAATAAATATAAGGAAACACAATGGAAATTTCAGTTTCAATGTTAGAAGGCCAAAAACAAAGCGCTAAATTTGGCGACCTAGAAGTAATAAGCGATCAAAGTGTAAATGCTGGTGGCGGGGCTGAATTCCCAGAACCGTTCGATTATTTTTTAGTAAGTATGGTTTTATGTGCAGGCTTTTATGCACGTAAGTTTTGTGAACAGCGAGACATTTCTACCGAGGGTATGACCCTTACACAAAATAATGAAAATGTAGACGATAATGGTAAAAAGTTATTCTCTATTGAAATTAATTTACCTGATGGCTTTCCTGTTAAATATAAAAAAGCACTTATTGCTGCTGTAAATACCTGTACAGTTAAAAAGGTGATTCAAGCCGTTCCTGAGTTTTCGGTAGTGGTTAAATAACTACAAATAAACTATAAAAATACCGCAGAGGAACATATAACCTCGGCGGTATTACTACAACAAATTAGTTACTAACTCTTCATACTTTTATTGCTTTAAACTAAGTTTTTATAATCAGCAAGTTATTTGAGCTTACAATACAAAATCCTAAGCGCACCCAAGCATGAAAAAACTATCAATCAGCTTTTTTAGCCGTAGATAGGTTTTTAAAACGACGATTAAATTGTGCCACACGGCCATCAGTTGCGACTGTTTTTTGTTTGCCAGTGTAAAACGGATGCGAGTCGCTCGATACATCGATAGGTACATATGGATAAGTTTTACCGTCTATTTCTACTGTGCGGCTTGTTTTAATGGTTGAGCCAATAATAAAGTAAGAATCGGCAGCAGTATCGTGAAAAGCAACCACTTGGTAATCAGGATGAATATTTGGTTTCATAATACGCCTCAATAAGTGATATGTGATAACGTATCATTTTAATTTAACGTATTTATTCTCTCATTGCAAATTATTTAAATGCTCCCCAAAAAGGCCATAGTTGCTGGCTATTTGCGCAAACAAATCAAAAAATAAGCACTTGAATCAAAAATGCTGGCTATTGGCGTTTAGGCTGTTATAACTATATTTAAGAGTTAAAACGTTAACAAATACGGTTATAAAGTTATTACAGAGGTTATGTATGAGTGACGCAACACAACAACAAGAACAAATTGACCAAGGGGTGATGGAAACCCTACGAGAGCGCGACCACAGTACCTTGGCGCAACAAGTAAATCCGTTAACTTGCAACCACAATGATATTGTAGAGTTACTAGCAAGGTATATGGCGCTAAGCGAGCAAGAAGATGATGAGCTGTTTGATACTTGGTTTGATAACCTAACTAAAGAGCAACATACTGTTTTAAAAATATTTGAAGTTTACCGTGGACAATATGAGCACCAAAATTAAAGTGTTTATTTTTGTAAGTATGCCAAATCCAGTGGTTATTTAAATAAAACTAAATAGTCACTACTACTTTTTAACTAGAAAGTAGTAATGTTGTATCAACCACTACTCCCACCTGTTTTCATCATAATTTTTTGCGGATTTAATCTAATCTTTATTTAGGTACGACTTACTGATATTCATAAGTATTTATTGCTATTTTAAGGTAATGTTCTAGTTTTAATAGACAGACTGTTTATAATTTAAATAAGTTTATGGGTTATATACTCGAAAATATTCGCTCCCATTTCGTAATTTATAAAACACTTAAAATTAATTGAGCTTTAATGATTAAACCTGAGATCCCAAGTAACGAAGCAGAGCGATTACATGCGTTAAAAACATTAAAAATTCTAGATACGTCGCATGAAGAGCGCTTTGATCGTGTTACTCGTATTGCCAAGCGTATGTTTAATGTTTCTATTTCATTGGTTACTTTAATTGACGAAGACCGCCAATGGTTTAAATCTAGGCAGGGGCTTGATGCGCCTGAGCTTCCTCGCGAAACCTCATTTTGTGGCCATACCATAAATCAAGACGAGCTATTAATAATCCCAGATACAGCCCAAGATAAAAGGTTTTTTGATAACCCTTTTGTTACAGGCGATCCTAAAGTACGCTTTTATGCTGGCTTTCCTTTAAAATTAAGGCAAGGGGTTATTATAGGCACTTTATGCCTTGCCGATAATAAACCTAGACACCTTAATGATGAAGAAAAACAATTACTAAGAGATTTAGGCACGTTAGTCGAGCGAGAGATTCAATCGATTCAACTAGCCACAATTGACGAGTTAACAAAAATCTCTAACCGACGTGGCTTTTTAAACTTTGCCGAGTATACGCTAAATATATGTAGGCGAAACAAAGTATCAATGTCGTTTATAGTGTTTGATCTTAATAAGTTTAAACAAATTAATGATATTTATGGGCACCACGAAGGCGATTTTGTATTGAATAAATTTGCGCAAATTATGCTTAGTTCATTTCGTGATTGTGAAGTAATAGGTCGACTTGGCGGTGACGAGTTTGTAGTAATGTTAAGTGACTTAGATGAAACAAAAGCTGAGTTTGTTTTACAAAGGTTTGCGGATGCAATAGCGCATGCTAATAATATTTTAAATAAGCCTTACAAAATTGATTACAGTGTAGGAGTAACACACTTTAAACACGATACAAATAAATCGGTTGAGGATATGATTCAAGATGCTGATTGCGCTATGTATCAGCAAAAAAAGCAGCAATCACTTTAGTGAGCTATTTAGTTTAATTGCTGCTTGAACTTCACTTAACTCCCTCATGCTAGTACGAATCTTATAATAGGTAGTTATTGGCTATTGCAGTCATTTTTTGCAGCGGGTGATGCTAAAGACACATTTGGTTGCCAAATCCTGTCCCATATTTTATGAAGATTGTTTAAGTTTGGTCTTTGACTTATTTTTTCAAAGTTACCAATGCTCACCTCTGAATCATTTTTTTGACCCACTACAAAATTAAACACATAGTTGCACTCCATCCCCATACGTAAATCAGAAAGTACAATATTGCTTTGCTGTTGGCGCACCGAATAAAACCCTTTAGTAAACCACTGCAAGCGTTTTATAGCCCATTCATCGCTAATATTATTTAACAATGAAGGCGTTGTTCGATAAGCCGTTAATGTAACATCGCTGGGCGCGTCAAATACTGATGCATAACCTTCGTAGTATTGCCCGTCAGACATCACAACAATACGCCACAGTAAAGTGGTTAGCGGTGCAGGTGTACTAACATACGCATTTACTGGTATTTGCCTGTTGTTGAGTGCTGTTTTTACTTTGTTATCAATATTTACTTTTAAAATTAAAGCGCAAAATAAATATAAGCTACTTAAAACTAAGGTCACTGCATTTATACGATAAGCCGTTGTTGGTTTTATTTTGGGTATTAGCGTACATATTACGCCAATTAATAAAGGAAGCGTGTAAGCGGGGTCAATAATAAACACGCTAGAAACTGCAAAGGGGTACTCAGTAAAAGGCCAAAGTAGTTGTGTACCGTATACTGTTAGGCTGTCTAATATGGCATGTGTAGATAAACTTAAAAATACCAGCCAAAACCAGCGCACTTTATAAGTTTTCATTCCGGTGTGTATTTTTAATATTAGCCATACAATGAGCGGGCTAATTAATAAATGTATTAATAACGAATGGCTAAAGCTACGGTGGTAAGTAAATGCTTCTACAGAGCCACCATAAGGCAAAAATACGTCTAAATCAGGAAGTGTGCCTAAGATAGCACCCCACAAAACGGCTTTTCGACCTATTTTATTGCCTAATACCGCATAACCTACAGCACTACCTAATGCTACCTGCGTTAAAGAATCCATGTTGATTAATACCTTTAATTACTACTTTTATTATTTATACTTTTTGATTATTAAAAAGCGTCAAAAAATCGGTTAAAACGTTTAATAAGCATATCAATATCAATATTAATACGCAGAACTTATAAACTAAGCCTAGGCCTTATAAAATCTAAAAACGCCACAATTCGCGGTGATACCGCATTTTTTCGCCGCTGCTTGCGCTAAGCGAAAACGTAAATAAAATGAGTTTTACTAACGGCCAAGTTTACGAGCATGTAAGTTCGAATCTTATAAATCACCAATACGTATGGCTAAGTCTGTTTTATGCTCGAGTAAATTAATAGTACTGCCGTGTGAGGTTATATCAAGCGTTATGTGAGGGTATTACTTAGCGAATTCACCAATTAAAGGCGTAAGTTGATGCAATACAAAAGGGTTTGCCGAATCTATTAGCTGCTTGCCATTTGGCGATTGTTTTAAAGCTTTATGGCGTTTTCATCTGTGCATAAAATATTTAGCCTTTCGCAGGCGTATTTTAAAAGTATAGCTTTCCTAGCATTTTAAATTAAGTAAAATAATACCCCGTGGCGACTTATAAATCCTGTTGCCGTTTAAAGTACGGACGGTCAATTTGTTACCATGTTTGGAATGATAATTGCTTCTAATTATAAAAATAAAGTCGTCAATTTTTAGACACATGAGGCAAAAATGAATTTTGGAACTCTTTCTTCACAGTTATACAATGACAATAGCTATTCGAATCTAAGTAATTTAAATAAAAACACTGTAAAAACGGATGATCCTAGTAAAAGTCCAGAGGCTAAAGCAGACTCTTCTTTAAATAAAGACGCCGAAAAAACTACGAGCTCTACTGCAGCTACTGAAGACGCAAAGTCTATCATTAGCAGCGAAACAGAAGATTCGAGTGACAATTCAGCAGTTCAAATGAATAAAGCGATCGAGTCAATTAAAGATTTACAGAGTAAAATAAGAGAAATGACCAATAGTTCTGATACGCCCACAGGGGAAGCGATAGAAGAGCTAAGCGAACTTAAAAAGCAACTCGATAGTGAGCTATCGTCGATACAATTGACAGTGCGAAAAAATGTATCTACTTTAATGGATTCAATGTTTTCATCATCTTCAGATAATAAAAATTCAGGTTTGCTTTTTAATAACCAAGCATAATTTAACTTGCTTTTTAATATAGTTATAAGCTTAGTCGTGGCTTTATAAAATCTAAAAAAGCCACAATTCGAGACGATACCGCACTGTTTTTATAATACACGGCTTGTACAACCTCTCGGTTATTAGGAGAGCTAACTGCACTGGGTAACACTTCAACTAATTTACCTGTTTTTAGGTCATTGCCAATCATAAAGTGAGAAAGTAGTGCCACACCTTGATTTGCAATACATAGTTGGCGCACTGTTTCGCCGCTGCTTGCGCTAAGCGAAAACGTAAATAAAGCGGGCCTTACTAACGGCCAAGTGTTTAATTTAGGGGAGTCACTAAAACCAATTATTTTGTGATTTTGTAAGTCATCTATTTGCGTAATTGTTGCGTTGTTTTTTATATATTCTGGGCTGGCTACAATACGTAACTGGCTGCTGCCAAGTTTACGAGCATGTAAATTTGAGTCTTTTAAATCACCAATGCGTATGGCTAAATCGGTTTTATGTTCAAGTAAATCAATAATGCTGTCGTGTGAGGTTATATCAAGCGTTATGTGGGGGTATTGCTTGGCAAATTCGCCAATTAAAGGCGTAAGTTGGTGCAATACAAAAGGGCTTGCCGCATCTATTCGCAGCTTGCCACTTGGCGCGTGTTTTAAAAGCTTTATGGCTTCTTCACCAGTATAAAGCGTATTTAACCCTTCGCGCGCATATTTTATAAAAGTATGGCCTTCTTCGGTAAGCTCTAATCGGCGCGTTGTTCTGTTTAGTAAAGTGCATTGCAGTGTATTTTCAAGGCGTGATACAGCTCGCGACACTTTAGCCACCTGTTGATCGAGCAAATTAGCCGCTCCCGAAAAGCTTCCACAATCTACTACCGTTATAAACGTTTCTAAATCTTCAGTTTTTGAATGAACTGCCATAAGTATACCAACACCATCTTTGCATTATTAACAAAAGTATTTTGTCACTAATGCTATTTTTTGCAAATGATATTTTAGCCAAACTACATTCTTCAAATATTAATGAGGATATAACTATGCCATTGGCTTTGTGGGCGCTTACCTTAAGCGCATTTGCAATAGGAACAACTGAGTTTGTAATAGTGGGATTAGTACCCACCATTGCAAACGACTTAGGCGTAAGCCTACCTTCAGCAGGTTTGCTTGTAAGTTTATATGCGGTTGGCGTTGCCATTGGTGCGCCGGTGCTAACAGCTTTAACGGGTCGTTGGAATCGTAAAGTGGTACTAATAAGCTTAATGGGCTTATTTGTTTTAGGTAACTTACTTGCTTGGCAAGCGCCAAGTTACGAAACATTAATACTTGCGCGCATTTTAACGGGGCTTGCCCATGGTGTGTTTTTTTCAATCGGATCGATGATTGCCACAAGTCTAGTAAGCAAAGACAAAGAAGCCAGTGCAATAGCCATTATGTTTACCGGGCTTACTGTAGCACTAGTAACTGGTGTGCCACTAGGTACATGGATTGGACAACACTTTGGTTGGCGTGCAACGTTTTTAGTTGTGTCGGTATTAGGTTTAATTGCATTAATCGGCAGCTCTATTTTAGTACCAAAAAACTTAAAACAATCAATACCAGCGACGTTTAAAGAGCAACTACAAGTAATCGTAAAACCGCGTTTATTACTGGTGTATTTAATGACGATATTGGGCTATGGCGGCACGTTTACAGCGTTTACTTATTTAGCACCTATTTTAGAGCAACAAACAGGTTTTGCGCCTTCGGCTATTGCCTTAATAATGCTTGTTTACGGTGTATCGGTAGCGATAGGTAATATTTGGGGTGGAAAGTTGGCCGACAAACGCGGCCCAATTAGTGCACTGAGCATTATATTCAGCGCTTTGAGTATTATTTTACTGATATTTACCTTTACGATGGAATCAAAAATTGCCGCTGTACTTACTATTTTAGTATGGGGCGCATTTGCTTTTGGCAATGTGCCAGGCTTGCAACTTTATGTTGTAAAGCAAGCACAAAAGCACACGCCAAATGCGGTGGATGTTGCATCAGGTTTGAACATAGCCGCATTTAATATTGGTATTGCACTTGGCTCAATTATTGGCGGTAGCGTAGTAGAGAACATGACCCTGCAAGATACAGCATGGATAGGCGCCGTTAACTCTGTTTTAGCACTTGGTGTTACACGCTACAGCGGTATGCTTGATAAACGTGAAATTCAGCAAGCATAAAGCCTTAGTAGGGTCTGTTGACCTTTTAGGATTAAATTTGTTCAATCTAGGGAGGATTTAATCACGGAGCGAGGTTTGTAACCTAGTGGGCTAAGTAAAAATCGAGGGACAAAGAGTAAATCCACCCTAGGAAGAACCTACAGGCAGCGCGTATTTGGCATTTATGCTGCGTTATCGCCTATTAATGTGGAACAACCACACTGCATAGGCTCTGCCTTGCCTAAATACCAAATACACTGCTGCAAATGTAATCTCTAAAGATTAACAGACCCTGACCTTGAAACTAAAATTAATGACCTCATACTTGTTATGAGGTCATAGATTTTTAAGTGACAGTCGTAATAAGAAGTAAAAGGTGTATTTCGTAAAACTTCAGAGAAGTTTGTATTTCAAAACCGATTATTTTATAAGGATAAACCATGACAAAACGTGTAATAGAAATGCCAGAACTAGGTATGGGAACATTACGCTTAGAGGGCGACACTGCCTATAACTCAGTAAAAATGGCACTCGAAGTTGGGTTTCGCCATATTGATACCGCACAAATTTATGGCAACGAAGAGCAAGTAGGTCAAGCCATAAAAGATAGTAATATTCCGCGCAGTGAAATATTCTTAACCACCAAAGTGTGGAATAACAAATTAAATAAAAGCGACTTTATCCCAAGCGTTAAAAAGTCACTTGAAAAGCTACAAGTTGATTCGGTCGACTTACTGCTAATTCATTGGCCATCGCCTGCTAACGACGAGCCAATGAGTGAATACCTCACTGAATTACTAAAAGCGAAGCAGCTTGGTTTAACTAAGCACATTGGTGTATCAAACTTCACCATTGCAAACTTAAATGAAGCAATGCAAACACTTGACTCGCGTGAAATATTTACCAATCAGGTTGAGGTTCACCCATATTTAACTAATACTAAATTGCGTGCATTTTGTGCTCAGCACGATATACACGTGACAGCGTACATGCCATTTGTAGTAGGCAAAGTACTTAAAGATCAAACCATTATCGATATTGCTAAAAAGCACGATGCAAGTCCAGCACAAGTTGTTTTAGCATGGGTTAACGCAAGCGGCATGACGACAATTCCATCATCAACTAAGCGCAAAAACTTAGAAGATAACTTTAACGACCACGTTAAGTTAGATGATGAAGACATAGCCCGCATTGATGGTCTTGATTGTGGCGACCGCCAAGCAACACCAGACTTTGCGCCGCAGTGGGATCAGTAAACTTACCTCAAACGCAAAGTTAAACTAAATATTTTAAGGTGTAGATTATCTACACCTTAACTTTTAAAAGGAATACACATGTTAACGGTTATAGCTGCACTGTCGTGCAAAAATATTGATGCAGATGTGATGCTTACAGCACTTGAAAACTTACAAAAGTCATCGCGCCAAGAAGTAGGGTGCTTACGTTATGAACTATCTGTAAAAAGTGATGATGAACATACCGATTATGTTGTTAGCGAACAGTGGGCGTCTGACGAGCACTTTGAAGCGCATAAAAACGAGCCACACTTTAAAGCATTTGGTACGCAAGTTACTGGGCTTTTAACCAATAGTAGTATTGATGTATATAAATCAATTGGTTAAATTCTTTTTATAGTGCCTATTATGGTACGTATTAAAATACTTAGCTAAATTACATATCATAAAGTAAATACTCAAATAGGTGCTGTTATCTTACATCACCTTTTATTCTTACACTCCAACCTGCCTAAATACCCAACTTCGCCAATATCAATGAAACCTATTAGGACTCTTTTTGTTAATTCGCATTCGTAGTGCTTCGAAATCAAAAGAGGTTCATAACTTTATTAAAAGTCGTTTTGGTATCACAACCCACTCTAATAAATAGCCTATTTAATTTGTTGTTTACATTAAAGTTCTCTGGTGTAAATTATAGAAATATAACATGGCATTTTAGTCAGCCGTAAATAGTTCGAGTGGTACTGAATAAGAGACTCAAAATAGCAAACTATTTATATATTTTTTGTGTGTTATATTTTTAGAGCTGAGTTAATTAAACTAATAATGGAGACATGGGTATGGAAATTAATAAATCTAATCAATCTATTCTTATTTTTGTAATCCCTTTATTAGCTGCGTATTTTGGATCAAAAGTTATATTTCACTTATTTTCTTTTGAGTATCTTGTGTTTACAGATACTTTTGACATTCTAAAGCTACTCATTGATATTAGTGTATTTGGAGTGTTGTTCTATATTAGTTCGCTGGGCGTTGGTTATGTCATCAGAGCTAAAACATAAGTTTTTAATCATTAGCTGGTAAATTGCTAGCTAAAAAATCACAGCCAATAAAGCCTTAACAGCTTTAAACTGTATAATTTATATGGAGATAATAATGAAAAAATTAATCGCAATCGTAGCGTTGTTAGGCTTTGCTTCATTTGCACAAGCTAATGATAGTTTTGTAGTGAATGCTAAATTTTATGATAATAAAAACTTAATTGGCTCACCTGTTTTAGTAGTCAATTCAAATGAAGAGGCGTCAGTTTCAGTTGATAATTCGTATAGTTTTGCTCTTACAGTAACGCCAATTGATGAGCTTACTGTTAGTTTAGCAACTGACCTAAAACTAGGTGGAAAACATATGGCTCCCTCTTTAGTTGTTGAACTAGGCAAAGAAGCAAGTATTAATATTGATGGTAAAGAGCTGTCAGTTTTAGTAAGCAAATCAAGCAGCTAATAAGTTAAAAACTAGGAATATAATTAATGAGAAACTCAAGAAATGAGATAGTAAAATATGGAGTCTCTTTTGGTACGGCCCTAGCAATTGCTATTTCATGGAGTGCTAATGAGTCTGTGTTATGGGCAATTTTGCACGGTTTTTTATCTTGGTTTTATGTTATTTGGCATGTAATTACGCGATAAGTGTTTTCGCGTGTGCACTGATTGATTATGTAGATTGCGGTCAATGTTAATACTCGAGCAATTACCATCTAAAACAATTAAGTTAAAAATATAAAAGGAATAATTAATAATGAAAGGTGCGGGTGGAAGCTCTGGTGGTATTGGGCATTTTTTTATTGGTTTGATTATGATGTGCGGTGGCTTTTATATGCTGCTAAACGCAATTTCGGTGACCTCTAATTTTGGACTAAGTTCTCGCATTTATAGTGTTAATGCTTTAGGTGGCTTTGGCGTTACAGGCGGCATGGTTATGATCCCGTTTATTTTTGGTGTAGGTCTGATTTTTTATAATTCTAAAAATATTTTAGGCTGGGTGCTATCTCTTGGCTCGTTAACCGCACTCATATTTGGCGTTATATCGAGTGTTCGATTTAGTATGCGAACTATGACGTCGTTTGATTTGATTGTTATTATAATTTTAGCGTTTGGCGGCTTAGGGCTGTTTTTACGTTCGCTTAAATCTATTGATACTTAAATAATTACCACGCTTTGTTTTAAATACAATTTTAATTATAGGCATTTAACATGATGTTCCAATGCCTAAGCTAATACATTAATAATGTAACCCTTCCTATTTACTGCTTAACCAGTAACGTATTTTAAAGAGATTTATGTGAACAACTCAATACAGCTAAAACTAATTGCTACTCACTTATTAGCACAAAGAGAAGAAAACCCAGCACGTTCAAACTTTCCTAAAGAGTTAGTACTAGACTCGACTGACGATGCGATAGAAGTACAAAAGTTGATGATTTATTTAAATGATCAAACCGTATATGGCTGGAAGTGTATGCTGCCTTTAGATGATGGCTCAATTATATTAGCGCCTCTTTTACATGCACCTATAAAACAAGCTGAAAATTGCCCACTGTATACAACAAACAATAAAGCGCTTATTGAACCAGAAATTGCATTTATTTTGCAAAGCGATTTACCAAGTAATAAAACCTATACAAATGAAGACGTAGATACTGCATTTGCCAGCGCCCATTTAGCACTTGAGCTTATTCAAAAAAGGTTTGATGAAGACACTCCAAGCACTCACATTGAAAAGCTGGCCGATGGCCTATCTAATCAAGGCGTGTATTTAGGCCCGCAAATAGATAAAGCCAAAGCATATAACGCAAGTACTGTAAATATCAACGTTAAGCAAACTGAGCTGGAGTTAAACTTGGCAGGTGTGCACCCTGCAGAACTTGCGCAGCTTCCTCTTTATTGGGCGGTTAATTACTTATCAGCAAAGGGAATTAACTTAAAAGCAGGGCAAGTGTTTATAACTGGTTCTTACTGTGGTGTGGTTGAGCTTAATACCAATGAGGAAACATGTATTACATATGAAGATTTAAATACTTTTAATGTGACATTTTTATCCCATTAAGCGAAGTACTCATTTTAACGGTCATAATAAACACAACCCACTAATTAGCTGTCTCTTATACACAAATCCCTGCTAAGAAATTAGCGGGGATTTTTTTGAACTAAATCTCAATGTCATGATCAGATCTTCAAATCTTGTTTGAGGGCACATTATGATTAACG
>NZ_JADYXA010000055.1:0-20883 GCF_015864495.1 Pseudoalteromonas sp. SWYJZ98
CACAGGGCGTGCATCTGTGAAAGTGTTATGGAAAGGATGGCTTAAGTTACAAGCCATCCTGGAAGGCTACGATTTAGCAAAATCTCTTGAGTCAGACTTGTGATCAAGAGACAGCTATAAGCGCCTTCTAGTTAGTTAAAACTTACTTGTAGTTTTCATAAATTTTATCAAGCGGCTCTGAAAGCCCACTTTCTTGCACTATACGTACATGCTTACGAGCCAACTCTCGTGCACTTGTTACACCGCATGAGTGAGCAATTAAACCGGCTCCGTAATGAATGTATTTATTATAGTTAGCTACTCGTTGCGCTTTATCAGCTACATTTAAGCCGCGTTGCAAACGCTCGTTATGCGTAGTGATCCCGGTCGGACAGGTATCTTTATTACATTGCATTGCCTGAATACAGCCCAGTGCAAACATATGACCACGAGCCGATACAACAAAATCAGCACCAAGCGCTAATGCCCATGCAACCTTTGAAGGGACGATTAATTTACCCGATGCAATAATTTTCACGCGATCTCGAAGCCCGTGCTTTTCAAGCATATTAACTACAAGCGGCAAGCTTTCGCGAAGAGGTAAACCCACCGAATCCATAAGCGGCTGCGGTGCAGCCCCCGTACCACCATCAGCACTATCAATTGTTATAAAATCGGGTGCCGACTCAATGCCACGATGATTTATTTCTGCAAATAACGTTTCTAACCAGGTGTAATCACCAATAACGGCTTTAAAGCCTGTTGGTTTTCCTGTGGCATTACGTACAGTGGCAATCATATCGAGAATGTCGGCTGGGTTTTTGATTTCAGGGTGTCCATTTGGGCTAATCGAATCTTGCCCTTCTGGAATACCCCTAATTTTAGCTATTTCGGCGTTAACTTTGCGCCCTGGTAACATACCGCCTTTACCTGGTTTTGCACCTTGGCTCATTTTTAGCTCGAACATTTTGACTTGTTCGTGAGCTGCTATTTCTTTAAGTTTTTCGGTGCTTAAGTTTCCATGCTCGTCTCGAGCACCATATTTAGCTGTACCAATTTGAAATACCAAATCGGCGCCACCTTCAAGGTGGTAAGGGCTTAAGCCCCCTTCACCTGTGTTCATCCAGCAACCCGCTAATTTAGCACCTTTTGATAAAGCGCGCACAGCAGGCTTTGAAAGCGCACCAAAGCTCATGCCCGACACATTAAATAACGAATTAGTGGTGTAAGGTGTTTTACAATACGGACCTAAAGTAACATTACTCGGGTCGAGTGCCTCTTCATCTAAAGTAGGAAAAGCACAGTTCATAAACATAACCGTACCCGTCACTTCTAAGCTTTGTGTTGAACCAAATGCAGCGGTGCGATCGACATCTTTTGCTGCGCGGTAAACCCAACTGCGCTCAGCGCGGTTAAATGGCATTTCTTCTCGATCGAGGGCAAAAAAGTATTGTCTGAAAAATTCACCTTGGCGTTCAAAAAAATATCGAAAGCGGCCAATTACTGGGTAGTTACGCCTAATAGCATGTTTTGTTTGTGTTATATCGCGAAAGTAGAAAATAATAACAGTAAGCACAATTAACCCAAGTGCGATAATAAAAATACTCGCAAATACGTCAATACTAAACATAATGAAATTGCTCATCTAAGGCCCCTTGATGGCTATATTTTTAAATAATACCTATTGCGTAGTATGTGAATATTTTGACGATTGAAGTCGCTAAAATAAACTACATTACTAGGTCTGTGGTATAAAAAAGGTGTTGCGGTCAAAATGACACAACACCTTTGTTTGTTCAAGGTTTATAAGCCCTACAAAGCTAATTTTGCAGCTTAGTTAACTCATTTTTTATATATAAACGTACCTGTGTTTCTAATACTGACAAGGGCACTGAACCATGGCGAAGAACCTGATGATGAAATTCGCGAATATCAAAATTTGGTCCAAGCGCTTGCTCTGCTTCAACACGTAAACGTTTAATAGTTAACTCACCAATTTTGTATGACAGTGCCTGAGCTGGCCAAGATATATAACGGTCAGTTTCTGTTTTAACATTATGCAGCGAAAGCGCGGTGTTCTCGCTCATAAAGTTCATAGCTCGCTCGCGGCTCCAGCCATACATGTGCATCCCTGTATCAACAACCAAACGTGCTGCTCGCCACATTTCATAAGTTAAGCGACCAAAACGGCTATATGGGTCTTGATAAAAGCCTGCCTCTAAACCTAAATATTCAGAGTAAAGCCCCCAACCTTCGCCAAATGCCGAAAGGTAAGCATCACGACGATAGCTCGGCAAATTTTCAAGCTCTGCATTAAGTGATATTTGTAAATGATGACCTGGCACTGCTTCGTGCAAAGTTAATGCTTCTAAAACATACAAAGGGCGCTTATCTAAAGCGTAAGTATTTACCCAGTAGTATCCAGCTTCATCATCTCGATTAGAGCCAGAATACCGACCTGTTGTGTATTTAGGGGCAATACTTGCGGGCACCGGTGCCACGCCATAAGGTTTGCGCGGTAAGGTATGAAATAACTTAGGCAGCTGTGCATCCATTTTTTTAGCAATGTAAGATGCTTCTTTCAAAAGTTGCTCAGGTGTTGTTGCGTAAAACTGTGGGTCAGTACGTAAAAAGTGAATAAACTCAGCAAATGAGCCTTTAAAGCCAACTTCTTTTATTACAGCTTCCATTTCACCTCGAATGCGAGCAACTTCTTTTAAGCCTAGCTCGTGGATCTCTTTTGGTGTCATGTCGGTAGTGGTGTAATGCTTAGCACGGTTTTTATAAAAAGCTTTGCCATTAGGGGTTTCTGAAATACCAATACTTGTGCGGGCGCCCGGTTGGTATTGCTCAGTAAAAAACGTTAAGTAGCTTTTATATGCTGGTATTACTTTATTTTTTAAAACAACTTTAGCTCGCTGTTGAAGTGCATAAAAGTCACTCTCACTTAAACTGGCAGTGTTAGCTAAAAACGGTTTATAAAATTCTGATTGAGTTACATCATCAACAATATAAGTACTTATGGAGTCTTCGTATCCTTCTAAAACTGCTTTTGGTTGGGTGAGACCTGTTTCGAGCCCTTTTTTCATCCAATATATATTTTGCTCAAAAAAGCGGGGGATTTGTGCTAAACGTGCAAGGTATGTATCTAAATCTTGCTCTTTTTTATATTGGGAACTGTTAACGATGTACGACAGACCGGAGTGAAAACCATACTCAGATGTAAGCGGCATGTAATGCGCATTAAACACATATTCGTCTACGCTATTTTGCACTTGGGCACGAATAATACTTAAGTTAATTTGATTTTCGTCACTAAGCTTAGTTGCATCTACGGCATCTAAGTCTGCTAATAATTGAGTATTACTTTTGTACTGCTCTGCTAGAAATTCTGGCGATAAATTGGCAAGTAAATAACCATCAACCCCTTTTGAACTGCTATAAGGGTTTATACTTTCTCTATATTGAACAATAGATTGTGCCACTTGAGTAAACTGCTCATTCGCGTTGGGTGTGGTTATTTGACATGCACTTAACGAACATAAAGCAGTTATGCCAAGAAGCGTTTGGCGAAGCGTTTTTGGTAAAAAAAGATTCATTATTATTTAACTTGATGATGCAATAGATTGCATAAAACTATCGTAGGCTAAAGAAATAGCAAGTAAATGAGACAAACTAGCATATTGAAATAATGCTACATACGTTAACAGAAGTAAAAACCAGCCGAATTGATGAGAAAAACAGCGATTGGGCTGCTAAAGTAAAATTTAAGTTCCCTAACTATCGTTTTTGCTTTTAAATAGCGCGGATAATGATTACTGTATAAAAAAATAATAAAAAGCTCGGACGCATAACCGCCTCATGGAATGAGATATTTTAAAATTTGCACTTATGCGTACTTAGTTGGTATTTAAAATGATGTTCCATGATTCCATGGCTATTGCACAAGAGAAGATGACTAAAGTGTGTGTGTTTTTAGAGCGCTATGCACTTTCTCCTACGCCGCTCAATTATCAAGTTGTTTATACCTATACTAGCCAAACTAACCTTGAGCTGAACAAAGCCTTAGACCGCGCTATTGCGGTTGAAGATAATATAGACAGTGTTTTAATTGAACAGCTCCATGCTGAATTTTTAAATACCGGTCACACAGAGCAAGTCAACATGATTCAAAATGTTGATGGTGTTATAAGTTCACTTTCTCAAAATTCTCAAGCTACTGAAAAACAGATAATTCGCTTTGCGGGTCAGGTGAGCGAATGCGTACATTCACTAGATGAGAACAACATAGAACAAAGCCGTCAAGCGCTTGAAGTACTTCATAATCAAACCGCCGAATTACTAAATCAACACAAGCAATTTAAGCAAGAACTAAGTAAAGCCAAACAACTACACGAAAAAACAAAAAAGCAGCTAAATCAACTTCGTAAACAACATATTATTGATAGCCAAACAGGGCTTTATAAACGCCATTATTTAACGCAACAAACTCAAGTATGGACTAATCAAAAAAAGTCTATTTGCGCCATTGCGATTCAAATAGATAACCTTGATCACTTTACTGAAAATTACGGTGATATAATTGGTGAAGTTATTTTGAATAAAGTAGCTAAACAAGTGCAAAAATATGTTTTTCAAAGTGGCTTGCCTGGCCGTACAGCTAAAGATCAATTTACTGTTTTACTCGCCGATATAGACCCAGAAACAGCCAATGTTATTGCTGAAAAAGTCCGAAATGGAGTCGAAAAGCTTCGCTTTGTTAGTTCAAAAACAGGGATTAAGTTACCTAGTATTGGCTTATCTCTAGGAATTGCTCAACATCTACAAGAAGATGATTTTAACCAGTTAGCTAAAAAAGCGTCTCATGCGGCTTTTAAAGCGCGGTCATTAGGGCAAAGTAGCTACACTGCAGGGCAATAAATTACCTGATAAATCATATTCAAATTGCACCTACTGCGTACAATAAAGTACACTAACCTCTATTGTCACGATAGAGATTAGTCATGAACGAAACCGAACAAAAGACCACGCATTTTGGTTATAAAACAGTAGCCGAGGGCGATAAAGCTTCTATGGTTGCAGATGTATTTCACTCAGTAGCTGCAAAATACGATGTAATGAATGATTTAATGTCTTTTGGTGTGCATCGTTTATGGAAACGTCAAACTATTGCAAGCTCAGGTGTTCGTAAAGGCCATCATGTACTCGATTTAGCCGGCGGCACTGGCGACTTAACGGCAAAATTTAGTCAACTAGTTGGCGAAACCGGTCAAGTTGTTTTGGGCGATATAAATTCATCTATGCTTAAGGTTGGTCGTGAAAAACTACATAATCTTGGCTTAGTAGGCAATATTGACTACGTACAAATGAATGCAGAAATGCTGCCATTTCCAGATAATAGCTTTGATGTGATCACTATTGCCTTTGGCTTACGTAACGTTACCGATAAAGACAAAGCATTACGATCTATGTACCGTATTTTAAAGCCAGGTGGCAGATTACTTGTTTTAGAGTTTTCAAAACCAGAGCATGACGTACTTAGTAAAGCTTACGATTTTTACTCATTTAATTTATTGCCAACAATGGGTAAGCTAGTTGCTAACGACAGTGAATCGTACAAGTATTTAGCTGAGTCTATTCGTATGCATCCAGATCAAGACACATTAAAAGCGATGATGGAAGATGCAGGCTTTGAACAAACAACATACCAAAACCTCACAGGCGGAATTGTTGCACTGCATCGTGGTTTTAAATATTAAGGCTAGCAGTTATGGCGCTTGAAAAAATAACCAAAAACAATAAAGGTGCAATGTCATCTGAGTTTTTTATGTTACCTAATTTTGTACTCTCGCTTATTGAGCGTGTACTAAATCAAGCGCTTAGCCTGGACCCACAATTATCTCAAAAGCTAAACGCCGTTAAACATAAGCGCTTAGTGGTTGAAATAAGAGATTGGCAACAAAGCATCCAACTCGTTTATAGTGCTGATCAATTACACTTATACAGCGCTCAAAGCAATGAAAACGCAGATTGTATGATCAGCGCAGATATAGACACACTTTTAGCGCTCAAAAACCCTGCAATGCTTACCCAATTAATTCGCCAAGATAAGCTCGACTTACAAGGCGATTTAAACATTGCGCAAACTTATAGCAATGCATTTTCAGGTATTGATATTGATTGGCCTGAACAACTTTCTAAATACATTGGCGATGCCCCCGCTCAGCAGTTATACCTGCATTTAAAAGAACTAAAACAAAAGAGCAGCAAAATCAATACTAAAATAAGTACCATGCTTACAAGTTTATGCCAAGATGAGCTCGCAATTACTATTCATCCATTAGAACTTGAGCAATTTAAACAAAAAAATAGAGAGCTCAAAGGACAAGTCGCTGCCGTTGAGCAACGCATTAACGCCCTCTTAAACTCTTTTTTACCTTCAAACACCCGCTAAGGATTTTTTGTGTCGACTGCACGTTTGTATAACATCACCAAAACGTTACTTAGCTATGGACTAGACGAGCTAATTCCAAAGCATAAAGTGCCTTGGTTTGGTAAAGTAGCCCGTGGCAGTTTATTTTGGCTGCGTAATCAGCACAAAGAAAAGCCGGCAGGGCTTCGTTTACGTTTAGCACTGCAAGAGCTGGGCCCCGTTTGGATCAAATTTGGTCAAATGCTTTCTACTCGTCGTGATTTGCTCCCTCATGATATCGCTTTAGAGCTTGCGTTTTTACAAGATCAAGTTCAACCATTTGAAGGCGAACTTGCACAGAAAATAATAGAAAAAGCGCTCGAAATTAACGATATAAGTGAATTATTTAGTGAGTTTTCACAAACTCCACTAGCTTCTGCATCTATAGCGCAAGTACATACAGCAAAACTTATTGATGAGCAGAGTATTGAGCAAGATGTCGTAATTAAGGTTATTAGACCCAATATTTATGAGCAAATTAATGCCGATTTAGCGCTAATGGAAAAGCTCGCAAAGGTACTTGCAAAAGTACATAACGAATCAAAACGCCTGCGCCCGGTTGAAGTAGTTAAAGAATATAAAAAAACACTCCTAGACGAGCTCGACTTAATGCGAGAAGGTGCCAACGGCATTCAACTAAAACGCAATTTTGAAGGCTCTGATTCATTATATATCCCTGCAGTTTACAGTGATTACAGCCGTAGCAATGTGCTGGTAATGGAGCGTATTTACGGCATACCCGTCTCTGATACCGATGCACTTATGGCGCAAAACACTAATATGAAATTACTTGCTGAGCGTGGCGTAGAAGTATTTTTTACGCAGGTGTTTAGAGACAGCTTTTTTCATGCCGACATGCATCCGGGTAATATTTTCGTCTCTCGAGAGCACCCTGAAAACCCAATGTATATCGGTATTGATTGCGGTATTGTTGGTACGTTAAGCAAAGAAGATAAACGCTATTTAGCTGAAAACTTTATCGCCTTTTTTAATCGTGATTATCGCCAAGTTGCACAACTACACGTTGATTCTGGTTGGGTACCACCAGATACTAGCATTGAAGAATTTGAATTTGCGATTCGCACAGTTTGCGAGCCTATATTTAATAAACCTTTGGCTGAAATTTCATTTGGGCACGTACTCGTAAATCTATTTAATACTGCACGTCGTTTTAACATGCAGGTACAGCCGCAATT
Organism: Pseudoalteromonas sp. SWYJZ98; assembly: GCF_015864495.1. Classification (NCBI taxonomy): domain Bacteria; kingdom Pseudomonadati; phylum Pseudomonadota; class Gammaproteobacteria; order Alteromonadales; family Pseudoalteromonadaceae; genus Pseudoalteromonas; species Pseudoalteromonas sp. SWYJZ98. The sequence goes on from NZ_JADYXA010000055.1 coordinate 7,648, forward strand.
AGTATTACTACAAAAAACTTTATTATACGTTGAAGGATTGGGGCGTCAGCTATACCCACAACTCGACTTATGGAAAACAGCTAAGCCCTTTTTAGAAGACTGGGTAAAGCAACAAGTTGGACCGCTATCAGTACTGAAGCAAATGTATGCTAACTTGCCATTTTGGGCTGAAAAAATGCCCGAGTTACCGGATCTAATTTACCAAAATTTAAAGCGTGCACCACACATTCAACCTCAAGAACAAAAGGTATCTCATAAACCTTTAATATTGAGTTTATTTGGTAGTGCTACAATGATTATGGCAACACTTTGTTATTTACAGCACGATTTAATAGCTGCAAGTCTTGCAATAAGCTTATCGGCTATTAGCTTTATAGCGGCATGGCGCAGCGCATAAACTGGGTGCTATTTGCGCTAGTGAGCGTATAATTAGTATTTAAAATAAACATTTAACCGTTTTATATATTGGAGAAAACCATGGGTTTTGGTGGTATTAGTATTTGGCAATTATTAATTGTTTTAGCGATCATAGTTTTACTTTTTGGCACAAAAAAACTACGCGGTATGGGTGGCGATATTGGGGGCGCTGTAAAGGGCTTCAAAAAAGCAATGTCGGATGATCAAATGAGCGAGAAAGAGAAATCCGAGCAAATTCAACAATCAGAAAAAAACACTGCTGACAACTCAACCGATACTGAAAAAAACAAAGATAACAATAAGGTTTAATTAGTATGGGCATGTGGGAACTTGTTGTTATTTTTATTGTTGGTTTAGTGGTGCTCGGCCCTGAGCGCTTACCTGTTGCGATTAGAACAGTGAGTAAATGGGTTAAAACCGCTAAATCACTTGCCAACTCAGTAAAAGCCGAAGTAAGTGAAGAACTTCGCATCCATGAGCTGCACGAAAACCTTAAAAAAGCAGAACAGCAAGAATTAAAAGATTTAAGCCCTGAGTTACAAAGCTCACTAACAGAGCTACAAAAAGCGGCTGAATCAGTTACTCACAGCTACAAGAAACAACAATCTGATACATCAAATAACCAACAACTTGATGAGAAAAAGTGAAATTTATTTCTCACTTTGTGGTCAACTTACTACATGGTATAAAAAATAATGGCTGAGGAAGTAAAATCAGGGTTTGTAGCTCATTTAATTGAGTTGCGTGATCGGCTAATAAAAGCGCTATTGAGCATTTTATTATTTTTTATCGCGCTGTTTTATTTTAAAGATGATATTTACGAACTTATAGCTGCACCATTAGTAGTTCATTTACCTAATGGCGCGACCATGATAGCTATAAATGTGAGTGACCCTTTTATAGTCCCTATGATGCTTACTTTTTTTGTTGCGGCTTTATTATCTACTCCATGGATACTTCATCAAATTTGGGGGTTTATAGCTCCTGGCTTGTACCAGAATGAAAAGAAAATGCTAATACCTATACTAATCTCAAGCGTTGTCTTGTTTTATGGGGGTATCGCTTTTTGCTACTTTGCAGTACTACCAATTATATTAGGTTTTTTTACAAGTACAGGTCCCGAAATGATGACTCTAGCACCCGATATCGCTAGCTATCTAGGATTTGTATTAAAATTGTTTTTTGCATTTGGCGTCGCTTTCGAAATTCCTGTGGCTATTATGTTGCTATGCTGGAGTGGCGCAACAACAACAAAAAGCTTAAAAGAAAAGCGCCCTTATATCGTCGTGGGTGTTTTTGTAGTCGCGATGTTTTTAACACCGCCTGATGTATTATCACAAACATTGCTAGCATTTCCGATGCTTCTTCTGTTTGAACTAGGTCTAATTTTAGCAAAGTTTTATACCGCTAAACCACAAAAAGAATCTGAGGAATAAAATGAAAAAACAACTACTCTCACTATTGGTTTTATTAAGCGCACCGACTTTTGCTGCGCAAACAGAGTTTAATACTCAAGCGTTACAGGCATGTAGCTTTATTGAAAACGATTTTAACCGCTTACTTTGTTACGACAATACAATCGCGGGTAAGTCACTAGTTAAGCCATCAGTAACAAAAACACTTACCCCGCCTAAAGAATCTTCTAATGTACCCGTTGCGGCTATAGCGCCAGCAACAACTACTGAAGATTTTGGCTTAGAACATAAAGAAATCACAAAAGATAAAAACGAAAACATCACTGCGCTTGTTTTATCAGTTGACGAGGCACCGTATGGCGAGCTCATTATCAGCCTTGACAACAACCAAGAGTGGCGTCAAATTGGCTCAGACAGCCTTAAATTAAAAGAGTCTGATACAGTTACCATTAGCCGAGGTGTATTTAACTCATTTTTGCTGCATAAAGAAGGGCAAAACCGCTCTATTCGCGTTAAACGTACTAAGTAATGTCATATACGTTAATTGATGCTGGAGTTAACTTAACTAATCATCAATTTGATGAGCAGCATCACGATGTAATTACCCGTGCCAATGAAGCGGGTGTTACAAATATGCTTATTATTGGTTGTGATATTGCAAGCAGTCAGCAATCACTTGATCTTGCAACAAAGCATCTTCAATATTCTACGGCGGGTATTCACCCGCATGATGCAAAATCAGCCACTAATGAACTAGAAGCACAACTAACTATACTTGCAAATAATAAGCATGTTATTGCTATTGGTGAGTGCGGTCTTGATTATAACCGCGACTTTTCGCCTCGCGATGTACAGCGCAGTGTTTTTAGGCGCCAATTAGCACTTGCTGAAAAATTAGATTTACCTGTTTACTTGCATGAGCGTGATGCAAGTGACGACATGTTAAGTATATTAAAAGAGTTTAATATTCGCGGTGTACTCCACTGCTTTACGGGTAACTCAGCAGCTCTAAAGCAATATTTAGATTTAGGTCTATATATTGGTATAACGGGTTGGGTATGTGATGAAAGGCGTAGAAAAGATTTACAACTGCTAGTGCCTAGCATTCCTCTAGATCGATTATTAATAGAAACTGATGCACCATTTTTAATTCCACGAACAGTTAAGCCAAAACCTAAATCACGTAAAAATGAACCTGCCCTGCTTCCTTATATCTGTCGAACGGTTGCACAACTTTATAAAATAGATGAAGAAGTTGTGGCCCGTAAAACTACAGAAAACTTTCACCGTGTTTTTGGTTTAGAAGATCGTTAATGGCCTATGCAAAGGCACTTTTAAGCCTATTAGTATTCCTTTTCACTTTTTGCTCTTTCGCAAACCCAGTAATAATAAAACACGATTTTAACTCTCAAAACATTAATAACCTGTATTACTCTTTTGAACCAACGTCGCTATTAAGCGCACAACAAAGTAGCCATATACAGTGGCAAAAAAACACAGGAAAACCCCTTAATTTAGGACTAGAGCAGCGTCCTGTATGGATAAAATTTAAAATAAAAAACACACTTAGTTATAATACTGAGCAAATATTGTCACTAAACAATCCTTTGCTAAACCACGTTCAAGTATATCAATTACATAACTCGCAATTACTTTCTTATACTCAAATTGGTGATGCCTACCCCTTATATAAGCGCAAAATTAAAAGTGAGTCTTTATTAGTTAAACTGCTCAGCCCTGCAAATAGCGAAACGCTTATTATAATGAAAGTGGCGAATAGTTCAGGCTTGCGAGTCCCTTTAACACTGTGGCAACCAGAAGCTTATTTGGCACACAAAGGAAAACTCAATTTACTCTATGGCTTATTGATTGGTTTTATATTTTCTTTGGGTGTGAGTTGCATAGTTTTATATGGTTTTTCACGTAAAGGTTATTTTGTTTATGCTGGGGTTATATCTCTCACATTAGGTAGTGTATTAGCCTACCTTTGTGGTTTTGGCTTAAGGTACGTTCATCCTAATTTGCCTGCATTACAGCAAGTTATGATCCCTATATTACTTATGCTTATCACTTTAATGTTTTTGCCTTTGCAGAAGCAAGTTTGCCATCCCAGGCCCTCTCTTCTGCTAACTATTCAAAAAGTTGTAGTTAACGCTTTAGCCATTTCGTTATTATTTATTTGGCTACTTCCAAACAACATAGTTACATTATTTTGTTTAATCACTACTCCAATCGTTTTAGGCTTTTATATTGTAACTACGTTTATGTGCGTGCGTTTAACGCCTTCTAAACCAAACAAAGCACTATTACTTGTATTGGTTTTTTTCTTGGTGGTAATGCTTTATTTTACTGTTGCAGTAATGGGCCTATACGCCTTTGACAGAAGTACGCTCGCATTTGTATTTGCATGCTTTTTTGGTTACACTTTTTGCTTATGCTACAGCGTAATGAAGTTATTTATTTTACAACGCGATGAAGAAGTGATTGCCCAACAGACCTTGATTGCTGAAAACACAGCACAAGATACACTACTTAAAGAGCGCTTAAAATTACAAGAAAAAACTCGCCAAGAACTTGAATCCCAGGTGGACGAACGCACCTTTGAATTACAAGTAACGCTTAGAGAGCTTGAAGAAAAAAACCGCTCACTTGAGTTACTAAATACTGAAGACGCATTGACTGGAATAAAAAACAGACGCTTTTTTGATAAAAAACTGGTAATGGAGCTTCGTCGCTCTCGTCGAGAACAAACGCCGCTTAGCATTGTTATGCTTGATATAGATCGATTTAAAAATATCAACGACACGTACGGCCATATCATTGGCGATCAAGTTATTAAAGCAGTTTCTGACCTTATAAAAGACCATTTAAAACGACCACTCGATGAAGTTGCCCGTTATGGCGGTGAAGAATTTGTTGTGCTATTACCTAATACCCCTAGTGAAGGCGCACAAGACATAGCTGAAAAAATACGAGCTGATATCTCAGTAAGTACTGTAACGGTTGCCAATAATGATATTCAATTTACTATTAGCGCTGGTGTATACACCAGTATTGCTGATGATGTTAGCAACCCTCAAATTTTTACTGAGTGCGCCGACAGAGCACTTTATTACGCAAAGCAGCATGGCCGTAATCAAGTAATCACTTTTCCATTACCACAGTAGGAGCATATTAATATGGCCCAATCAGGATTAGACCTTTTTCCATATACTCGCATGCGCAGAATGCGCCGCAGCGACTTTTCTCGCCGCTTAATGGCTGAAAACCAGCTTAGCGTAAATGATTTAATTTACCCTGTATTTGTACTTGATGGTAAAAATCGCCGCGAGGTAATTGAATCAATGCCTGGTATTGAGCGCCTATCAATTGATTTACTGCTTGTTGAAGCAAAAGAACTCGTTGAACTTGGCGTACCTGCCGTTGCTATTTTTCCAGTAACACCTGCGGATAAAAAATCATTATTTGCCGAAGAAGCATATAACGATGATGGCTTAGCACAACGCACCGTAAGAGCGTTAAAAGAAGCTTTTCCTGAGTTGGGTGTGATTACTGATGTAGCACTTGACCCTTTCACTACGCATGGCCAAGACGGTATTATTGATGATTCAGGTTATGTTATTAATGATGTCACTACTGAAATTTTAGTTAAACAAGCACTTTCCCATGCAGAAGCTGGTGCTGATGTTGTTGCCCCTTCTGATATGATGGATGGTCGTATTGGCGCTATTCGCGAAGCACTTGAAGCTGATGGGTTTATTCATACTCGAATTATGGCCTACTCAGCTAAATACGCATCTAGCTACTATGGCCCATTTAGAGATGCTGTAGGCTCTGCTGGTAACTTAAAAGGTGCTGATAAAAAAACTTACCAAATGGATCCAGCAAACTCTGATGAAGCAATACGTGAAGTCGCATTAGACTTACAAGAAGGCGCCGATATGGTTATGGTAAAGCCCGGTATGCCTTATTTAGATATTGTACGGCGTGTTAAAGACGAATTTGGTGTACCTACTTTCGCATATCAGGTAAGTGGCGAGTATGCAATGCACAAAGCAGCAATTGATAACGGTTGGTTAAGTGAAGAAGCTACAATAATGGAATCTTTACTTGCATTTAAGCGTGCAGGAGCCGATGGAATATTAACCTACTTTGCTAAGCAAGCCGCAAAATATCTAGCTAAAAAGTAATTTTTTATTAAAAGGCGGTTAAACCGCCTTTCATTTACATTCGTTTACATTTTTGTATTATTTCCGTCATATTTATTCTCTAAACTGGTGTCCCATTTTGGGATTAATACACGGGAATAATAAAAAAATGTTTAAAACAAAAATAACACCACTCGCACTTGTTATAGCAAGTCTCAGTGCACCAGCATCCGCTGATCTAATCATTTCAGAATATATAGAGGGAAGCAGTAATAATAAAGCAATCGAGCTTTATAATAATGCTGATACGGAGCTTTCTCTTGAAGGTTATACTTTAGGACTCTATTCAAATGGTAGCAGTTCGATTGGCAACTCGATTGATTTAACAGGAACATTGGCCGCCAATACCACCTACATTATTTCAAACCCCAGTGCAGCAGCTGCAATACTTGATATTGCAGATGAAACCAGCACAGTAACCTACTATAACGGTGATGATGCCCTTGTTTTAACTAAAGACGGTGTAATTGTTGATAGTTTTGGTCAAGTTGGTGTTGATCCGGGTTCAGAGTGGTCTGAAGGGGGTGTAACTACGGTTAACAAAACGCTGCGAAGAAAGGATAGCATTACCACAGGCCGAACTGACTCGACAGCCATTTTTGATCCTAGCGAAGAATGGGAACAGTTTGATATTGACACCTTTGATGGATTAGGTTCACACACAGGAAACGGCGGTACCGCTCCTGTGCCAGACCCTGAACCAGAGCCACTTGAACCACTAGTTTGTGGTGCAGAAAAAACACTAATAAATGCTATTCAAGGTGACGGCTCTGCTAGCCCACTTGTAGGTACACTAGTAGAGTTTGAAGGTGTTGTAAGCGCCGATTTTCAAGGTGATGAACAATTAAAAGGCTTTTTTGTTAACTCACTGGCTGCTGATATAGATGCAAATCCACTTACCTCTGAAGGTGTATTTGTGTATTTTGCAGATACTGACGTGAATGTAGGCGACCATGTACGTGTACAAGGTACTGTTGAAGAATATTTTGATGCAACACAAATTGGCAGTGTTAGCCAAGTTGCGGTGTGTGGCACTGGTTTAGCTGCAGCAGCTACAAAAATCACTTTACCTTTAGCTAATGCAACTGATTTAGAAGCTTTTGAAGGTATGTTAGTTACATTAGAACAACCATTAGTAGTGACTAATAACTTTGGTCTTGGTCGATATGGTGAAGTTGAATTAGCAACAGAGCGCTTGTACCAAGGTACCCAGGTTGCGTTACCTGGCGATGCTGCTAATGCAGTTGAAACTGAAAATCTACTTAAAAAGATTTTAATAGATGATGGCTCTACAGTACAAAACTTAGACCCTACAGCTTATCCAACTCCAGGCTTATCGGCAGAAAATACATTACGAACTGGCGATACTGTTAATACTGTTACAGGAGCACTTGCTTATAGCTTTAGCCTTTACAGAATTCATCCAACTTTAGCGCCTTCGTTTATTGCAACAAATGCACGTGAAGATGCGCCTGAACTTAATGCTGAAGCAGATTTACGTGTAGCTAGCTTTAACGTACTTAATTACTTCAATGGTGATGGCCAAGGCGGAGGGTTCCCTACATCTCGAGGTGCAGATACTGAAGCTGAATTTATTCGTCAAGAAGCTAAAATTGTAAGTGCCATTAGCGCTATTGAAGCCGATGTTGTTGGTTTAATGGAAATTGAGAATGATGGCTTTGGCGAATTTAGTGCAATTGCTAGCTTAGTAGATGCATTAAATGATGCAGATAGTGCTAACAACTATGCATTTGTTGATTTTAACGTAGATCAAATTGGTACCGATGCAATTACTACCGCACTTATCTATCGTGCTAACAAAGTAGAAGAAGTAGGCACTGCAGCCATTACAACTGAGGCTCCATTTGATTTTAGTAACCGTGCTCCAATTGCACAAAGCTTTAAATCAATAGAAACTGATGAAGTATTTACTGTTGCTGTGTCACATCTTAAATCTAAAAGTTGTGGTAGTGCTTCTGGAAATAATGCAGATTTAGGTGATGGCCAAGGCTGTTGGAATGAAATACGCACGCAAGGTGCTAATGCATTCGCAGATTGGCTTGATAGCAAACCAACCGGTGTTGATGACGAAGATACTATTTTAGTCGGCGATATGAATGCTTACGCAATGGAAGATCCAATACGTGCATTTGCTGATAAAGGCTACAAAAATGTAGTTGCTGAAATTGATGGTGATACACTTGGTTATTCTTATAGCTTTTCTGGTCGTGCAGGAAGTTTAGACCATGCAGTAGCTACACAATCATTACTTAGCAAAGTTGTCGCTGCAACAGATTGGCATATCAACGCAGATGAACCTATTTCACTTGATTACAATGTAGAGTTTAAAAGCGAAGGTCAACAATCTAGCTTGTACTCTGAAAGTGCATACCGCGCATCAGATCATGACCCTGTGATTATTGATATTAAATCTGAAATTACTTTAACGCCTGAAGAGCAAACGCCAGTTATTAAAGCTGATCAAGTTTTTGCAGTCGATGAAAACAGCGCAATTGGCACAATTATCGGCACGCTCGATTTTAGTGATCCAAATGCCGATGAATCACCTGTTGTGAAATTTATTACATCTGATAATGACAGCGTTTCTATTAACAATGAGGGGCAGTTAATTGTTGCTGGAGAGATTGATTACGAATTCGAAAATCGTATTACTTTAACAGTACAAGCTCAAGATAGTGCTGGTAACTTATCAAACATTGAAAAAGTAGCCGTTAAGGTAAATAACTTACGCTCAGATGATGATAATGATGCAGGTTCATTACTATGGTTATCACTTCTTTTAGCACCACTATCAATAGTGCGTCGATTTAAAAAGAAATAATTAAGTTAAATCTAAACATATAAAAAGCCGCTTTTGCGGCTTTTTTATTTTATACAAATGTAATTCAGACAAGCTTCATTAAACTCCCCGTAATATGTTCATACGATTAGTGAGTCTTCTACTACTTAATAAGCAACAACTACATAAGATTGAGTGAATTTTACACAGCAAAAACCTCGGTGACTTATGTATATTGGTTTTTCCCATTGAAAAATATGAACTTTTATAAGGGTTCACATTTTGCTTTAAGTAAATTAGAAGATACTTACAAAACAAAATCAATATTTACCCTAAACGTAAAAATAAGTCGTGTTTTTATAAAGGAATGAGAATGAAACAACTAACCCAAAACTTGCCTAAATGGCAAAAAAAATCAGCACCACTACTGGGTCTACTTATTATTTTTTCGACTTGGGGTAATAGCAACCAAGCGATTGCTGCAACTGTTGATGTAGCAATTCCACAAAGTAGCTTATTTGATGTAATTAGCGCTCGCGCTAAAAAGTTAGCAAGCGAAGAATATGTGGCACCTAAAAACATCGAGCTTGAAGCACTAAATAATATTGATTATCAAGACTACCGTTCAATTCGATTTAAAAAAGACAAAGCGGTATGGAAAGATGAAGGCTTGTACGAGCTGCAATTATTCCACCCTGGTTTTTTATATAAAACCCCCGTAACAATAAATACTGTTGATAGCGACTCTAAACGTAGCCGCTTACCTTTCAGCACCGACTTTTACCAATACGATGGCACTGCTGCACCACTACAAGAAGAAATAGCTAAAAGTGTGGCGGGCACTCAACTAGGCCATGCTGGATTTCGCTTACATTACCCATTAAATACTAACGAGTATAAAGACGAAGTAATGGTATTTCAGGGAGCATCGTATTTTAGAGTCGTTGGCCCTCAACAAGTTTATGGCTTATCAGCAAGAGGCCTTGCCATTGATACTGCTGAAAATTCGGGTGAAGAATTTCCAATGTTCAAAGAGTTTTGGTTAGTTAAACCAAAGCCAGAGCAAACACAAATCACCATTTTTGCATTGTTGGATAGTCCATCTATTTCTGGTGCGTACAAATTTAGCGTCGACCCTACAACTAATATGCTAGTTGATGTTGATATGCAGATTTTTGCGCGTAAAGATATTAAAAAACTAGGTGTAGCACCATTAACGAGTATGTTTTATCACGGCGAAAACAGCACCAAATTTTTTGATGACTATCGCCCTGAAGTTCATGACTCGGATGGCCTATTAACTCAATCTGCTGATGACAAGTGGGTATGGCGTCCTCTTAACAACCCATCACAACTCAGCGTTACTTCATTTTCGTACAATAACCCAAAAGGTTTTGGGTTAGCTCAACGAGACCGAGACTTTAATAACTATCTAGACACAGAAGCACATTACCACGACCGCCCTAGCCTATGGATTGAACCACAAGGTGAGTGGGGAAATGGTCGTGTAGAGCTTGTAGAAATACCGACTGATACAGAAACTAACGACAATATCGTAAGTTACTGGGTACCAGAAAAACCAATGAAGGCCGGAGATTCATTAAAATTAAGCTACAAAATGACCACCTTTAATTCAGTTTTAACTCAGCACGAGAAAGCACGTGTACTACGTACAAGAATTGGTAGCGCCGCTTTACCAGGTGAGGACAACCCACCACCAAAAAGCCACCGCCAATTTACTGTTGATTTTACTGGTTCAGAAATAAATCAACTGTCTAAACAGTTAAAACTAGATGCCGATATTCAACTTACAACAGGCGAAGTAACCGACGTGAATGTACAAAAACTTCCGGATTCACGTGGATGGCGTGTAGCCTTTAAAATTGCACCACAGGACGATCAACCCGTTGATATGCGTTTATCGTTAAAACTACGTGACAAAGAAATTAGCGAGGTATGGAGCTATGTTTGGTACCCAAATGACATCAAGTAATAAAGGTAGGGGCACTCCAATGCCATTCAAAACACTAAGAGTATGGCTATTTGCCATTGCGGCACTTGGCACATCTGGCTACGGCATATCTATTATGTTTGAGATTTTAAGCTCAAACGGTATGACATTACTTGAGTATGCCCTTTTAGTATTATTCTCAATCACATTTACTTGGATTGTAACGGCTTTTTGTAGTGGCACAATCGGCTTTGTACTACAGTTGTTTCGAATTGACCCGCTTACGTTAAAACGTATTAAACCAATTGAGTTCAATAACGAGGCAATTAACGCTCAGAAAACCGCCGTTGTAATGCCTATTTATAACGAAGATACCCACCGTGTTATCGCGGGCTTTGAAGTAAGTCTACAATCGTTAAAAGAAACTGGTCAGCTTGATAATTTTGATTTTTATTTATTAAGCGATACACAAGACCCTCAAATAGTTAAAAACGAGCTAAGTGCATGGCATGCATTGTGCGAACGTTTAGGGGATACAGCAAAGCATGTTTTTTATCGTCGTCGCGAAGATAACAAACACCGCAAAGTAGGTAACCTAACCGACTTTTGTGAGCGCTGGGGAAGTAATTACGACCATATGATTGTGCTTGATGCAGATAGCGTAATGACCGGTAAATGTATGTTAGAACTTACTACAAGCATGCTAAACAACCCACAAGCAGGCCTGATCCAAACGATTCCAATACCTGTTCGTCAAGATACCTTTTTTGGTCGTTTTTTACAGTTTGCGTCAGTGCTATATAGCCCAATGCTCGCTACTGGCTCAGCATTTTGGCAAACAGATAAAGCCAATTACTGGGGTCATAATGCAATCATTAGAGTTGAAGCATTTATAACGTGCTGTGGCTTGCCAACACTCAAAGGTAACGCACCTTTTGGCGGTGAGATTTTAAGTCATGACTTTGTAGAAGCATCACTACTTCATAGTGCAGGTTGGGATGTACTATTACTATCAGACATTGAAGGCAGCTACGAAGAAGTACCAAGTAATATTCTAGATTATGCTGTACGCGATAGACGCTGGGTACAAGGTAATATTCAGCACTTAGGTTTACTATCGTCATCTAAATTAAAATTAATGAGTAAGCTGCACTTTCTATTAGGTGCAACCGCTTATATTTCATCACTAATTTGGCTCTCAATGCTAGCGCTAAGTACTATTGATGCAGTAACGCGCGCATTAAATAGTGATGTGTACTTTAACCGTGTTTATCAATTATTTCCTACATGGCAAATAGCTAAAACCGATCTTATTGATTCACTCTTGTATTTAACTATTGTTATTTTATTAATGCCTAAATTAATGGGCGTAATAGTCACCCTAATACATAGAAACAAACGCTTTGGTGGTTCAATTAAGCTCATACTAGGTTCAATCATTGAAACCGTATTTGCTATTATTGTTGCGCCATTAATGATGGTATTTCATGCTTACTTTGTGCTTTGCGTATTTTTAGGTAAAAAAGTGAAGTGGGATGCACAACCGCGCGAAGGTCGTATGGTCCCGTGGAAAGAAGCGTTTGGTTATACGTTATTCTCTACTATTGTGGCTATAGCATGGGGTAGCACAGCCTACTACTTCACACCTGTATTCTTTTGGTGGCTATCACCTATATTATTAGGCTTAGTATTAGGTGCTCCAATTATCCGTTATACCAGTAGTATCAAACTCGGCGTACAACTAAGAAAGTTAGGTATATTTATTTGCCCTAGTGAAGTTGATAACGACTCAACTCTAGAGGCGCTTAAAGTACATCTAAAAGAGATTTCCGTGCCAGAGGAAGGAAATTACCCACAAACAATTCCGGCACTGCCACAAGAGCATATGGTATCAATGCCTATACAATCTTTTAAAAAGCCACGCAGGCTAAAGATGAAAGCGCTAAAAGCTAAGGCTATAAAAAGTTTAATTAGCGCGTTATAAAATAAAAACAAAAAAGGAGCAATTAATTGCTCCTTTTTTCTATCTAAATTAAAAAATCATGCGCTGCATTTGCCGCTAATATTTTCTACTTTTTTAGCTAACTTATTACAGTACATTTTAGAAATAGCTGATTACATTTCATCATCAAGTTGCCAGTTATAAAAATGAAAAACCTTACCATTCTCCAGTTCTACTTAAAAATAGTGAAAAGAAAAAACGAGCTAAATGATACAACAGTAATTTCCTCACTATTGATATAACGCTCTGTGCATATACGTGTATTGCAAACCCCTTTTTTGTAACTATATATATAAATTGCTCTAGTACCTTTTTATTAATTCGCGGATTCAAACCTGAAGTGCATAACGTTTAGGCGGCTTTAGCCGCCAAGTGATCCTGCATCAATTTTGCAGGCGTTTCAAATCCAAGTGTCTTCCTCGGACGATTATTAAGTTGCTCCA
>NZ_JADYXA010000056.1:0-20212 GCF_015864495.1 Pseudoalteromonas sp. SWYJZ98
ATCAATGGCAAACATGTTGCGGCCTATCAAGCCTTCCTCATCACATATCATCAGCACTTGCGTAAAAAGCGGCTCAATCTGTTCATGCATTTTAGCCACAAAACCCGCTATAGATGTGTAATGCGGCTGGATATCCCCCGATACACTCATAAATAAAATATTATGCTCGCAAGCCTTTGCAATCCGACGGCTACTAATTAATCCATGTGCATAACCCAGTAAAATAATCTTTAACATCACCGATGGCGGATACGCCGCCGCGCCCGTTTTGTCGTTGTTATACCACGCGTCAAAGCCCGATAAATCGAGCTTGTTTTCGACAATATAACAAAGAGCATATTCAAATGTGCCAGGCAAAATTTGCTCAGCAAAATTGATAGGAATGAATTTATTTTGACAGGATAAGTCAGGCTTGTAGTTGGCCATAACGATTTACCGTGGGTGAATAATATCTATTAGATCACAGCGAACGGATGGGTTCAAGGTTAAAAAGCAATCAATTCGAAATAGTAAGATACGTTCCTAAAAAGAGTAATTCTACAGCCTCAACGCCCAAATAACAGGCAAAAAATTGTTGGCTAAAATGGCGACGAAGGAGCAAAAAGCCAACTGTTTTTTGTCCTAGTTTATTTGCTTGTTAGATGCCGTATTATGCTAAGATATCAACCTTTCCATTTAGCTGTTTACCGTCAAGATCTTTAAATTTATTTAAAACACCTGATAAAAAGTCAGTATTCTCACCAATGCTTTTTTTAAAATCTATAGATTTTTCAACTTGCCCAATTAAGTCTACTTTGATTTTACCTATTTTTTCGGGATCATTATTATATTGTTCAAGAACATTTAATGGTATAAATGGCACCACATCAAGTAAAGCACTTTCCCCTGATTTAATTAATGTATTAATTTCATCAATTGATATGTTTCTCATATCAATCTTTGTAGGTTGTGAATTATTTTGGTTTATGTTTTTTTCTACAGCAATAGATTCAGTCGGCATTTTATTGCCGCTAGATGCTGTCGTAATGGAATAGTTTTGCCCTACATTTGAAATATTCATATTAAACTCCTCGTGCATTAATAGATATTTGATATTAAAGCAAAAGATGTACCATGTTAGATATTATACTAATGACTATTTTAGGCATATAACAATTTTGTATCCGACATTTGTCGCTTTATAAACCGACAAATGTCCAAATATTACAAAGATTCTAATTTAACCAGCTAATAAGGACTTGTAAACAACTAGTTAGCCGATATTTAAGTTTCCTTGATGTAGAAATACCCCAAAATGGTAGAGATCAGTAATATCGGACAAAAAAGTAATGAGCCATAAAATAGGTGTAAGCGATATTATTAATAAGATAACTTAAATTTTTCTCTAAGCTTTTGCCTTTAACCTAAAAAAAAAAGCCGCTGTTTATTACAAACAGCGGCTTTCGTATTAAGATTTACAAGCTTAAAACTTGCTTAACTTAAACTTGATTTTTATTGTTTACCAATCACTTCAAGTCCACCCATGTATGGGCGTAATACTTCTGGTACTACAACTGTGCCATCGGCTTGTTGGTAGTTTTCTAGAATGGCTACTAGTGTACGGCCAACGGCTAAGCCTGAACCATTTAGTGTATGTAGTAACTCTGGCTTTTTAACACCTTCACGGCGAAAACGTGCTTGCATTCTACGCGCCTGAAAGTCAGCCATGTTTGAACATGATGAAATTTCGCGGTATGTGTCTTGCGCAGGTAACCATACTTCTAAATCGTATGTTTTAGCTGAGCCAAAGCCCATGTCGCCCATACATAAAATTACTTTACGGTACGGAAGCTCAAGTGCTTGTAGTATTTGCTCTGCGTGACCTGTTAACTCTTCAAGCGTTGCCATTGAGTCTTCTGGTTTTACAAGTTGTACAAGTTCAACTTTATCAAACTGGTGTTGACGAATTAAGCCACGTGTATCGCGACCATAGCTGCCTGCTTCACTTCTGAAACACGGAGTGTGGGCAACTAAGCGAATTGGTAAATCGCTTTCATCGTAAATTTCGTCGCGGGCGCTATTTGTAAGCGGTACTTCAGCAGTAGGAATTAAGCTAAAGCCGGCTTGTTGTTCGCCGTCGTCATTTACAAGGCCTAATGTGTGGAACAAATCGCCCGCAAATTTAGGTAGTTGGCTGGTGCCATAAAGGCTTGCGCTATTTACTAGGTACGGTACATACATTTCTGTGTAGCCGTTTTTATCAGCGTGTGTATCTAACATAAATTGCGTTAGTGCACGGTGCATACGCGCTACTTGGCCGCGCATTACGGTAAAGCGTGCGCCACTAATTTTAACGCCCATTTCAAAGTCTAAACCGTTTAGGTCTTGGCCTACATCTACGTGGTCTTTAACTTCAAAATCGAATTTTTTAGGTGTGCCCCACGTTAAAATTTCAACGTTGTCGTCTTCGTCTTTACCGGCGGGTACTGACTCGTCTGGCAAGTTTGGAATTGCTAACGCAATGTCGTTAATCGCGGCTAATACTTCATCTTGCTCAGTTTTAGCTGCGTCTAGCTCACTGCCTAAGTTAGCCACTGCATCAAGTAATGGCTGTGCGTCTTCGCCTTTTGCTTTGGCTTGACCAATTGCTTTTGCGCTTGCATTACGTTGACTTTGAAGTTCTTGCGTTTTTACTTGTAATGTTTTGCGTTTTTCTTCAAGTGCCGTTACCGTCGCTACATCGAGTTCGTAACCGCGCGCCGCTAAACGTGCTGCAGTTTGTTCGATGTCTTGACGTAAAAATTTAGAATCTAACATGTTAGTTTTTTAACCTTTTTGCATTACTAGCTGAAGGCCCAGCCAAGCCATAAAAATACACACCATCACGTTTAAGATGATATTGAGGGCCATTTTAATAAAGTGACCTTGTTGTAATAACAACAACGAGTCCATTGAGAATGTTGAAAAGGTGGTTAATGCACCTAAAAAGCCAATACCGATAAGGGTTTTGGCGGGGCTTGCGGTGATAATTTCTTTATCTATCAAACCGTACAAAATGCCCATTAACAATGAACCCAGAATATTAACCGTCAACGTGCCAAAAGGGAATCCCCTACCGAGGAGTTTTAGCATGCTTTCACTAATAAAAAACCGTAAACACGCACCTGAGGCTCCGCCAAGGGCGATCATCATATAAAGTTTAATCATTTTCGTATCGTTTAAGTGGGCTTTGCGCATCGCGCTCTTTTAGGTAATCGAGTTTTTGTTTAATTTTTTGTTCAAGTCCGCGCTCGCTCGGTAAGTAATATTCTTTACCGTCCATTTCTGGTGGTAAATATTTTTCACCTGCGGCAAATGCGCCTTCTTCATTGTGCGCATAACGGTACTCGGCGCCATACCCTAAGTCTTTCATTAAGTTGGTTGGCGCATTACGTAAATGCTCCGGCACTGGGTAACTTGGCTCGTTTTTGGCATCTGTTTTTGCTTGATTAAACGCCATATACACCGCATTACTTTTAGGTGCGCTGGCTAAATATAGAGTGGCTTGTGCAATTGCACGCTCGCCCTCGCTTGGGCCAACACGTTGAAATATATCCCACGCATTTAAGGCTACTTCCATTGCACGCGGATCGGCGTTACCAATGTCTTCTGTAGCTATGGCAAGTAAACGCCTTGCCACATACAATGGGTCGCCGCCACCGGCTAAAATTCGGCAATACCAATACAGTGCGCCGTCGGGGGAGCTACCTCGTACTGATTTATGAAAGGCCGATATTAAATCGTAAAACTCATCGCCGCCTTTATCGTATTTAGCTAAATGTGTTGGTAGCACTTGGCTAAGTACGTGCTCATCTACGTTGTATTGACCGTTTTTCTCGGTTGTTAAGTCAACTGCTTGTTCAAGTAAATTAAGTACTTTACGCGCATCGCCGCCACTTGCTTGGCACAGTGCCTTTTTAGCGTTGTCGGCAATAGTGATGTGTTTTTGGCTTAGCTGCTCGTCTTGTTTAAGTGCGCGCTCTATTACGGTGTATAAGTCGGTATCGGCAAGCGATTTTAAAACATACACGCGCGCACGCGACAATATAGCGTTGTTAAGGGCAAACGATGGGTTTTCGGTGGTTGCACCTACAAATATAAAGGTGCCGTCTTCTATGTGCGGTAAAAAGGCATCTTGTTGGGATTTATTAAAGCGATGAACTTCGTCAACAAACATAAGGGTGCGTTGGCCACGGCTTTCTAGGTTGTCCCGCGCTTGCGTTACGCTGTCGCGTATATCTTTTACACCTGCAGTTACCGCCGACATTTGAATAAGTGAGGCATCAGCATGGTTGGCAATAATTTGCGCAAGTGTTGTTTTACCCACACCAGGCGGACCCCATAAAATTAAACTATGGCATCGCCCCGCGACAATGGCTTGATGCAGTGGTTTATCAGCACTTAATAAGTGCTGCTGACCAATGTATTCATCAAGTGTTGTAGGGCGCATACGCGCGGCAAGTGGGCGTACATCGGGCCCAAAATTAAAACCTAAATTACTCACCGTTACTCTGATCGTCTATTTCAACACCTTCAGGAGGCGTAAATTCAAAAGTGCTTTGATCAAGCGGCATATTAACTTGGGCATTGTTAAACGTAAATGACGATAGCTGCCCTGAGTTGTCGGTAACCACTAGTTTAGCAAGCCCTTGCTCGTTACCCGCAAATGCTATATCAAGTTGTTCTACTTGGCTTTCTACGCCTTTATTTGGCGTTACGCTAAAGCCTGTACTTGTTGCAAGTACGCTGTATTTTTCCCACTGTGCTGGGTCTTTTGATGTCAGTAGCACAAATGGTGTTGAATCGATTAGGCTGCTGGTTTTCATAATCGTTACTTGCTCAGCAAAGCTGTCGAAGTAATAGGTTTTATCACCGTTTGATACAAATAACGTATCGTCTGGATTAGTTTGCTGCCAGCGAATCATCATAGGCTGTTGGAGCGCTATTGTGCCCTCGCCTTGCATAACTGCTTGGCCTTCTTTGTCTGTTACTTGTTGTGCAAACTGCGCTTTAAAGCTTTTTAAAGTGGCAAGTCTGTCTTGTAATGCTTGGCTGTCGTCAGCAAAGCTTGGTGCGGCAAGTACGCTGCCTAACACTAATAATAAGGCGTTAACTTTTTTCATGAATTTGCTCCATTAGGTACTAATACATCGCGAGCGCCGTTATGACCTGGTGAACTCACGATACCCGATGTTTCCATTTGTTCTACTAAACGTGCTGCGCGGTTGTAGCCAACACGTAATTTACGTTGCACTGACGATACAGATACTTTGCCGGTTTCAATTACAAACGACACAGCTTCGTCGTATAACGGATCAGATTCTTCATCTGCATTTTCGCTAGCTTCACCCGGTAATAAAATATCTTCAGTGGCATCGCCATTGAGTATTTCGTCAATGTAATTTGGTTTAGCACGTGCTTTCCAATCGTTTACTACGGCGTGTACTTCATGGTCGTCTACAAACGCGCCATGCACACGCTCTGGTACGCTAGTGCCTGGCGGTAAATAAAGCATGTCGCCCATGCCTAGTAAGTTTTCTGCACCTTGTTGGTCAAGTATTGTCCGTGAATCTATTTTGCTTGATACCTGAAACGCCATACGTGTTGGAATATTAGCTTTAATTAAGCCGGTAATTACATCAACCGACGGGCGCTGCGTAGCAAGCACTAAGTGAATTCCTGCCGCACGTGCTTTTTGAGCAATACGTGCAATAAGTTCTTCTACTTTTTTACCTACAATCATCATCATGTCGGCAAATTCGTCTATTACTACAACAATACTTGGTAATTTACCTAGCTCGTCGGGGCCTTCTTTCATGCCATCGGTGTCTTTAAATAATGGATCAAGAATTGGGTAACCCGCTTCATTGGCTTCAAGCACTTTTTGGTTGTAACCTTTTAAGTTACGCACACCCAATGCTGACATTAATTTATAACGACGTTCCATTTCGCCTACACACCAACGCAGTGCGTTGGCAGCTTCTTTCATATCGGTAACTACTTCACACAATAAATGCGGAATGCCTTCGTATACTGAAAGCTCAAGCATTTTAGGGTCAATCATGATCATACGTACATCGTCAGGACCCGATTTGTAAAGCAAGCTTACTATCATGACATTAACGCCCACTGATTTACCTGAACCAGTTGTACCGGCTACCAATAAATGTGGCATTTTACCTAAGTCAGCACAAACCGGCTGACCAGCAATGTCTTTACCAAGCACCATGGTAAGTGGCGACGGATTTTGCTCAAATTTAGGGGCGTTTATAACTTCTGATAAACGCACTATTTCACGGTGTTTATTTGGAAGCTCAATACCAACATAGGTTTTACCTGGAATAACTTCTACAACACGTACACTAATTGCCGAAAGCGAACGGGCCAAATCTTTAGCTAAGCCTGTGATTTTAGACACCTTTATACCTGGCGCTAAATCTAGCTCAAAACGCGTAACAACGGGGCCTGGGTATACCGCTACTACGGTTGCTTGTACATTGAAGTCGAGAAGTTTTGTCTCTACTAGGCGCGATACGCTATCAAGCTCTTCTTGCGAAATTGGGTTTTTAGCTTTATCCGGTCTGTCGAGTAAATCGAGCGATGGTAATGGCCCTGGTGGTGGCTCTTGCGTTAATAATTGCTCAAACTTTTCTTTTGCCGTTGGCGGTGGTTGATATTGCGCTTTTGGTTTAGGCATTGGTCTTGCTGGCGATACCACCGTTGTAACTGGTTTTTCAGGCTCCACAACTGGGCTTTGATCAAGCGCATTTAATGCAGCAGCCGTGTCCATTGGTTCGTCATCTATTGCGCTAAAGCCAATTTCTTGATCGAGTATATCGTCAAGTTCATCAAACGGCATAAAGTCATCACTAATTTGTGGTTCACTAAATGGTGTTTGAGGCTTATCTATTGCTTTTTGTTTATCTGCTTTTTTAGCTGATGTAGGCAGCTCTATTTGCTCTTTTATATCGTCTTCAAAATGGGCGTCTGCTTCATCGTTATTATTTACTTTACCTGCAGTGTGTTCTCGGTGCATCCAGCCTTTTGCATACGATACAACATAGCGATAAAGCCTAACCATTAAATCGCCAAGGTAATCTACAAAATCAACCCACGATACTCCCGTCAATAAGGTAAGCCCTGCAAAAAAGAAACACAGCAATAATATAGATGTACCGGTAAAGTTAAACGCAGGCATCATGGCTGATGCAATAACATCGCCCACTACCCCACCCGATGAAAAGTTATAAATATCGTCGAAATTAATACTACTAATAGCGGTAGCTGAGGTAATAAATAAAGCAAAACCAATAACTCGCAGCGCTAAGGTAGTGTAATCAAGCTGTAAAATGCGGTGAGGTTGTTTAAATAGCAAGTAGCCAAATAGCTGAATGGCCGCAGGCACTAAGTAAGCCAACCAACCAAAGGTGAGTAATAAAATGTCGGCTATCCATGCACCGGCTGCTCCTGTGATGTTGCTTACTTCGCTAAAACTAGTTTGCGACCATGCAGCATCTGCTGGATCAAAGCTGATCAAGGCACATAAAATAAATATTGCCGTAAAGGTACTGATAATCAGCCCTGTTTCTAATAGTCTTTGCACACCGTTTAGGCGCATAGTTCCCTATTCCTCTTTATTATTCTATTTTTATTCACACTTACTTAGCAGTGAAATACCTTAGCAGGAAATGCAATTTGTTGCACTTTATCTTAACCTTGATGGCCTGATTATGAACAAGTTTTTATAATTTGAGCTTATATAAGCAAATGACGCAGCTAATATAAATAACCTTAAGTAATATAAGGACGAATAATTACGCCTTCTTCACCTTTTACTTCTTCCATTACTACATAAGTTCGGCTTTCACTTACATTTGGCAGTTTCAATAGTATGTCGCCTAATACGCCACGGTATTCTGACATATCATTTACGCGCGTTTTAAGTAAAAAATCAAAATTACCCGATACTAAATGACATTCGATAATTTCTTCGTGCTTTTTAACCGCAGCACTAAACTCATCAAATACGTCGGGAGATGTTTTAGTAATCGTTACTTCTACATACACAGATAAACCTTGCCCAAGTTTAGCGGGATCGACCACCGCTTTATAGCCAAGTATGTAACCTTCTCGTTCTAGCTTTTTTACTCGCTCCAAGCAGGGCGTGGCGCTTAGGCCAACTCGTCTGGCCAGTTCTACATTCGACAAGCGTCCATCGTGTTGTAATTCCATTAAAATTTTACGGTCAATTCTATCTAATAATTGATGCATAGTACCAACAAGTTTTTTATGCTGTTTATTTTTATTATCTAGATGATAACACTAGATTTGAGTTTAAAAAAGGTGAGACACACGGGCTTATGATGAATATAATAGTGGAAAATGTTAATCCGTTCTTAATAAGGCAAATGATATGATTATTGGTGTTCCTAAAGAAATTAAAAACCATGAATACCGTGTAGGTATGGTTCCTGCAAGTGTTCGTGAATTAGTAAACCACGGTCACCAAGTGATTGTAGAAACTGATGCAGGCATGGGCATTGGTTTTACTAACGAAGATTACACACAAGCGGGTGCTGAAATTTTAGCAACTGCTGCTGATGTTTTTGCTAAAGCAGACATGATTGTAAAAGTAAAAGAGCCGCAAGCTGTTGAACGTGCAATGCTACGTGAAGACCAAATTCTTTTCACTTACTTACACCTTGCACCTGATCTTCCACAAACTGAAGACCTTGTAAAAAGCAAAGCTATTTGTATTGCATACGAAACTGTAACTGACTCACGCGGTGGTTTACCGCTTCTTGCTCCTATGAGCGAAGTTGCTGGTCGTATGTCTATTCAAGCTGGTGCACAAGCGCTAGAAAAATCTAACCACGGTCGTGGCATGCTACTAGGTGGCGTACCAGGCGTTGAAGCTGCTAAAGTTGTTGTAATTGGCGGCGGCATGGTTGGTCGTAGCGCAGCGCAAATGGCTGTTGGTCTTGGTGCTGAAGTTGTCGTTCTTGATCGTAACATCGATGTATTACGTGCACTAGACGCGCAATTTGGTAATAAAGTTAAAGCTATTTACTCAACTGCTGATGCACTAGAAAAACACGTACTAGAAGCTGATTTAGTAATCGGTGGTGTACTGATCCCTGGTGCAGCTGCACCTAAACTAGTAACTGCTGAGCACATTAAAGCAATGAAACCTGGTTCTGCAATTGTTGACGTTGCAATCGACCAAGGTGGCTGTATTGCTACTTCTAAAGCAACGACGCATGCTGATCCAACTTTCATCGTTGATGAAGTTGTTCACTACTGTGTTGCTAACATGCCAGGTGCTGTTCCACGCACATCTACGTTTGCACTTAACAATGCAACATTGCCTTTCATCATTAACCTTGCAAACAAAGGTTATAAAAAGGCGCTACTAGATGACGCTCACTTCTTAAAAGGCTTAAACGTAATTAAAGGCCAAGTAACTTACAAAGAAGTAGCTGAAGCGTTCAACATGGAATATGTTGACCCACGCACAGCGGTAGAAAACGCATAATTTAGCGTTTCGTAGTTAGGTTGGTATTAAATAATATAGTAACTTAACTACAACACATAAAAAAAGCAGCTAATTAGCTGCTTTTTTTATGTCTGATTTAAAGTAAATTTATATGAAACGCTTAATTATAAAATCTACTTTTACGCGCTTAGCTTGGCCAAGTAGTTTTTTAACTGGCTGCGGGTAATCATCCATGGTTTCTAAATCATCTGGGCCTTTTAAACGGCGGCAGTGATGTAAAATTTCCTGCTTTTCGTTATCAATAGCATCCATAATTGTTTGCTCTGGATCTTCTATTAAAATACCGTTTTCGATATCAAGACCCCATGCACGCGGATTTAAGTTATGCCCACTCAGTAAATGTTTTGTTCTATCTGAACAAATACCTTTTAAATGAAACGAATTACTTTCATCTTTCCACAGATACACATTTAAATTACCGTTATCGATGTGGCGTTTTTGCGTTTTTACAAACTTATGCAAAATAGTTTCGTATAAATAAGGTAATGCCCCTATTTTACTAAACGGCTCGCTTGGCGGTAAATAAAAGTCATTTGCTGTTTTATCCCCTACCACAATAGTCACTTGCTTGCCTTGCTTTAATAATCGGCGCAGTGATCGCATAAGTGGCGCCGGAAAATTAAAGTATGGCGTATACAACACAAGCTCTTGCTCTGTGGTATCAAATAACGCTTTTATTAAACGATTTAATTCGTTATTACGACGACCAAGCCCTAAAAACAAACGAATACCTAATGCTTGCGTATTCAGTTGCTCTGCTGCGTTGTAACTTGCAACTTTTAAATCACGCATTAATTGCTTTTGATCAAGCTTGAAGTCGTGTAAACGCTTAAGCGGTCGTGTGTCTATGCGTGGCACAGCAACGGAGCTAATTAGCTTTGTCTCAATAAAATCAACCACTGAGTCACACAGTTCGCTCTGCGTTATTAAAAAGTAACGATCGAGTCTGTAACGCTCGTTATACTGCAAATACACGTTGTTTAAGCTTGCGCCGCTGTAAAGTAAGGTATCGTCAATGACAAAACCCTTTAAATGTAATACGCCGAATAATTCTTTAGCTTTTACAGGTACGCCATAAACTTGTACGTTCGATTTAAACTTTTCTAAATCGTCACAGTATAAACTTGCGTTACCATCAGACTTCTCTGCACCAATTAAACCACGTTGCGCACGATGAAAATCCACCAGCACTTTTACATCAAGCGCAGGGTTCTCTAATGATACTCGATGCAGGGCTTCTAAAATCTCGCGGCCTGCTTCGTCATCCTGTAAATAAAGCGCTGTGATATAAATTCGTTTTTTTGCATTAGCGATCAAACGTAGCAATTGCGTTCGGTAATCTTGCGCATTGGTTAAGACGTTAACGTCTTTTGAAGTCAACCCGAATGCGGGTTTTTCCTGCCAAAATAACATAGTTGCCTATTTGCTTAGGTCACATAATCTATCAGTGACAAATAAAATTAGGTAAAACATAACAAAAAAAATCAAAGGGGTCATGAATTAACGCTGTTTTGTTGCCTGTTAGTCTATTTATTGAGCTACTTAGGTGTTTTAACTGTAAAAGTACTGAGCTCTAGTACACAATACTGCACAGCTTTTCGATTTGCGAAAAAAAATAATCGCGGATTTTGTTTACATCCGCCTTGATTTTCTTAGAATCGAGCGCATTAAAGACCGTATTAAACGTTTAGGAAAAAATAATGACTGAAGCAAAACATTGTAAGCTACTAATTTTAGGCTCTGGCCCAGCTGGTTATACTGCCGCAGTATATGCAGCACGTGCAAATTTAAACCCTGTTTTAATTACAGGCATTCAACAAGGTGGTCAATTAACAACCACGACTGAAGTTGAGAACTGGCCTGGTGATGCACACGGCTTAACGGGCCCTGCATTAATGGATCGTATGAAAGAGCACGCTGAGCGCTTTGAAACTGAAATCATATTCGATCACATCAATAAAGTAGATGTATCTAAGCGCCCTTTCACACTAACTGGCGACCAAGGTACTTACACATGTGATGCGTTAATCATTGCAACAGGTGCTTCTGCTAAATACTTAGGCTTAGAGTCTGAAACTAATTTCCAAGGCCGTGGCGTTTCAGCCTGTGCTACATGTGATGGCTTTTTCTATAAAGGTCAGAAAGTAGCGGTTGTTGGTGGTGGTAATACAGCGGTTGAAGAAGCGCTATACTTATCTAACATTGCTGACGAAGTACATGTTATTCACCGCCGTGATAGTTTCCGTAGTGAAAAAATACTTGCAGATCGCCTAGCTGAAAAAGCAGCTAACGGTAACGTTGTTTTACATTACAACCGTACGCTTGACGAAGTATTAGGCGACCAAATGGGCGTAACTGGCATTCGTATTAAAGATGCACAGTCTGATGCAACAGAAGAGCTAGATTTAGCCGGTGTATTTATTGCTATTGGTCATAAGCCAAATACAGATATGTTTGTTGGTCAACTAGAAATGAAAGACGGCTACTTAGTTGTAGAGTCTGGATTGAATGGTAACGCAACTCAAACAAGTGTAGAGGGCGTTTTTGCTGCAGGTGATGTGTCTGACCACATTTACCGTCAAGCAATCACATCAGCGGGTACAGGCTGTATGGCTGCCCTTGATGCAGAGCGTTTCTTAGATAATTTATAAGCAATTAAATAAATTATAATAGGGCTGATTATTCAGCCCTTTTTTTATGTCTAAAATATAGTTACACTTTTACGATCAATTATAAAATAAGTACTGTATGAGAAATCAGCTATACCAATTAAGTGAAACCGATATAGCATTCCCCAATCCGGAATACGCATTAGAATCCCCTGATGGCTTGTTAGCAATTGGCGGAGATTTAAGTTTACCTCGCCTAAGTAATGCCTACAAAAGCGGAATATTCCCTTGGTTTAGCGAAGATGAGCCTATTATGTGGTGGTCGCCGAGCGAACGCGGGATTTTTGAACTGGATGATTTTCATATAAGTAAGAGCCTGCGTAAACATTTAAAAAAGCACCCTGTAAAAGTAACCATTAATAATGCCTTTGAGGAGGTAATAGAAGCTTGTCGCGATCAACGCCTTGATACCGATGGCACTTGGATCACCTCTGACATGCTCAACGCTTATGTTAATGCACACAATGCTGGCATTGCCCATAGCTTAGAAGTGTGGAGCAACGGAGAGCTTGCAGGTGGCTTATATGGTATTATGCAAAATGGTGTTTTTTGTGGTGAATCGATGTTTCATCATCAAACCAATTGCTCAAAGCTTGCTATGTGGGCACTGGTAAATTGGCTTAAACGTCATAATGCGCATTTTATTGATTGCCAGTTAGAAAACCCTTATTTAATGACCTTAGGTGCACAAGTAATCCCCCGCTCAACATTTTTGACTAAACTAAAAGCTGCACATAACTATATTATTAATCCTATTATGTGGGAGCCACAAGAACTTGACGCAATCTATGAATGAGCAACTTCCTGCACGTGTTGGTTTAACCCAAGAATTTGACTGTAGTTATTTACCCAACAGACAAGAGCAACTTTTAGTTATTCTAGATCCTAGTTGCTACAGTACAGACAAATTTGAGTCATTATTAGGCTTAGGGTTTCGTCGCAGTGGTAACCAAATATATCGTCCACACTGCCCAATATGCAGTGCATGTAATTCTGTACGTGTATTAGCACAAGACTTTATCCCTTCAAAATCGCAAAAACGTAAACTAAACAAAGCAAAAAACCAGTTTGAAGTGAAATACTCGACGCAAGAACGCCCTGAGTATTATCCGCTCTATAGTAAATACATAACGATGCGCCATCAGGATGGAAGTATGTATCCTCCTGAAAAAGAACAGTTTCAAAGCTTTTTACTTTGCAGTTGGCTCAAAATCACATTTATTGAACTATGGTACCAGGATACTTTAGCCGCAGTTGCCGTAACTGATTGTATGAACAGCTCTATTTCTGCAATTTATACTTTTTTTGACCCCGACTTTGAACACTATAGTTTAGGCTCTGTGATGATATTAGAGCAGCTTAAATTTGCAAAAGAGCAAAATAAGCAATACGTGTACTTAGGCTATCAAATTGATGAATGCGATAAAATGAAGTACAAAACTCAGTTTTTACCAGCTCAAAAACAGCTCAATGATGAGTGGGTGGCTATTTAATTTGCAAATATAGTCCCTGCGCCTTTACTTATTGGTGTATTTTGGGCAAAATCTGCAGCGTTTAACTATTAAAGAGGTGTTACGCTAAACATGGCGAAAGAAGACGTAATCGAAATGCAAGGGACAGTCCTTGATACTTTACCAAATACAATGTTCCGAGTTGAGCTAGAAAATGGTCACGTAGTTGTGGCTCACATTTCAGGCAAAATGCGCAAAAACTATATCCGTATTTTAACCGGCGATAAAGTAACGGTAGAAATGACTCCTTACGATTTATCAAAGGGTCGTATCGTATTCCGTGCTCGCTAAGTAAGTGCGTAAACGAGATTTAGTTTTTGGCTAGTGTTTTACTAGCTTTAAGCGTTTATTAAATGTAATTGATAGACATTGACTAGCAATTACATTTAATAAACAAAAAACCCAGTTTTTACTGGGTTTTTTGTTGGCTATAAAAATGGCAAAAAAATGGCCCGCTATTATTTAGCGGGCCATTTTTATTTAACTTAGTTGTGTAATTAACGTTTTACGCTGGCGTTAAATTGCTCTCGTAATCAAAGCGAATCTTCTTGTCCTTAACCGATACTTTAACTGTACCGCCATCAACAAGTTCACCAAACAGTATTTCATTAGCTAATTGCTTTTTAAGCTCTTCTTGAATAACACGTGCCATTGGTCGTGCGCCCATAGCCTTGTCATAACCTTTATCTGCGAGCCATTCACGCGCTTTAGGCGTAAGCTCAAGATTAACCGATTTTTTATCAAGCTGAGCTTGCAGTTCCACAATAAATTTATCAACCACCAGTAAAATAACTTCACGTTCAAGGTGATTAAACCAAATAATGTTATCTAAACGGTTTCTAAATTCTGGCGAAAATACTTTATTAATTTCGCCCATTGCATCGTGCGTATGATCTTGCTCTGTAAAACCAATCGACTTACGCGTGGTTTCTTGTACGCCCGCATTGGTAGTCATTACAACCACTACATTTCTGAAATCAGCTTTACGACCGTTATTATCGGTTAACGTACCGTGATCCATAACTTGTAGTAAAATATTGTAAATATCTGGATGCGCTTTTTCAATCTCATCTAAAAGTACAACCGCATGTGGGTTTTTAATAACCGCCTCGGTTAATAAACCGCCTTGCTCAAAACCAACATATCCTGGTGGAGCACCAATTAGTCGGCTGATTGCGTGGCGCTCTACATACTCAGACATATCAAAACGAATAAACTCAACACCCATACATTTAGCAAGTTGCTTAGTTACTTCTGTTTTACCAACACCTGTTGGGCCTGCAAACAAGAACGAACCCACTGGTTTTTCTTCGCTTGATAAACCTGAGCGAGATAAACGAATAGCCGATGTAAGTGCATCAATAGATTGATCTTGTCCAAACACCAGCATTTTAAGATTACGGTCTAGATTTTTAAGCGTCTCTTTATCTGTTGAAGACACATTTTGTGGTGGAATACGTGCCATCTTCGATATTATTAGCTCTATATCAGCCACACCAATGGTTTTTTTACGTTTAGAACTAGGTTGTAAACGTTGGTTAGCTCCCGCTTCATCAATTACATCAATTGCTTTATCTGGCAAGTGGCGCTCATTAATGTATTTAGCACTAAGTTCAGCAGCTGCTTTTAATGCTTTTTGAGTGTAGCGAATACCATGGTGCTCTTCGTAACGCTCTTTTAATCCATTTAAAATTTTAGTGGTATCGGCAACACTTGGTTCAAGTACATCAATTTTTTGAAAACGGCGTACTAATGCACGGTCTTTCTCAAAAATATTTTTATACTCATTGTAAGTGGTTGAACCCATACAACGTAACTTACCACTTGAAAGAAGTGGTTTAAGTAAGTTTGAAGCATCCATAACGCCACCAGACGCTGCGCCGGCACCTATTATGGTATGTATTTCATCAATAAATAAAATAGACCCAGGTTGTGCCTGAAGCTCTTTTAATAAGCTTTTAAAGCGCTTTTCAAAATCGCCACGGTATTTAGTACCTGCAAGCAATGCCCCCATATCTAGTGAGTACACAACTGCATCTGCAATTACTTCTGGTACTTGCTCGTTAACAATACGGTACGCTAAACCTTCAGCAATAGCTGTTTTACCAACGCCCGCTTCACCAACAAGTAATGGGTTATTCTTTTTACGACGACACAATACTTGTACCGTACGCTCTACTTCGCTGTCGCGCCCAATCAGTGGGTCAATATTACCTTCACGAGCCTGAGCGTTTAAGTTAGTTGTAAAGCTGTCTAGCTTACTTGCTTCTTCGTTTTGAACTTCTTGCACTTCTTCATTTATATCATCGCTGTCGTCGCCTAGTTCATCATCAGCTTTTGAAATGCCGTGCGAAATAAAGTTAACAATATCTAAGCGCGATACATCATGCTTTTTAAGTAAATAAACGGCTTGGCTCTCTTGCTCAGAAAAAATAGCAACCAGGACATTGACACCCGTCACTTCGTTTTTTCCTGACGATTGCACATGAAACACAGCGCGTTGTAATACACGCTGAAAACCAAGCGTTGGCTGAGTTTCACGTTCTTCTTCTAAATCGGGGATGACGGGTGTTGTTTCGTCAATAAATTCTAATAATTCGGTTTTTAAGCCTGAAAGATTAACACCACACGCGTTTAATGCTTCTCCTGCAGAAGGATTATCTAATAGCGCAAGTAAAAGGTGCTCTACGGTCATAAACTCATGACGGCGAGTGCGCGCTTCACGAAACGCGGCATTTAAAGTGAGTTCTAAGTCTTTGTTTAGCATTGGCAACCCCTTACTGAGATAATAATTTATACCACAACAATCGGATGTTTGATCACCCTAATTGGTATTTATACCAATTGTATTAAATTGGTATTATTCCTGCTCACAACTACAAAGCAGTGGATGCTCGTTATCCCGTGAGTAACGGTTAACTTGTTCAACTTTGGTGTGGGCAACATCGGCGCTGTAAACACCGCAAATACCCTTACCTTTTTCATGAACCTGAAGCATCACATCGGTTGCTCTATCGCTATCCATATTAAAAAACGTCGTTAAAACTTCAATTACGAAGTCCATCGGCGTGTAGTCGTCGTTATTTAAAACAACTTTATATTTTCGCGGCGGCTGTAGCTTTTGCTTTTCACTGTCGCGAACTGTGTCGATAACACCTGAATCTTTCATACCACTCATAATTAAATATAGTCTTGTCTTTGTAACTCAAGCAAACTTGAATAAAAAATAAATAAAATGTTAAAAAATAACTCAAAACACTTGACTGGTTGGCTAAATAAACTACAGTCAAACATAGATTGATTAAACCTTAGTCAGTCTAGCAAATTATACGGTTTAGAATAACTAAATTAGTCAACTTATTGAAGGATGTAGAAGTATGGCTTGTGGTAAAGTTAAATGGTTCAACAACGCCAAAGGTTTTGGTTTCATCGTAGAAGACGGCTGCGAGAATGATATCTTCGCTCATTACTCAACAATTGTAATGGACGGCTATAAAACGCTTAAAGCTGGTCAAGATGTAACATTCGAATTAGAACAAGGGCCTAAAGGCCTACACGCTAAAAATATTGCCCCAGATGGTGACATTATTGAGTGACGATTGTTTTGTTCGACTAAAGCGAGCGACCTTTTAAGATCCTCGCTTAATTCCTTAAGCATACTAACTTATCTCTTCTTCCCTTATTTATTGCCTCTTTTCATTCAAATTCAACCCTTTTCCTTGAATTTATTTTATATACCCCAATGTTCTAAGAGTTGATTGTTTAACTGCTTATTGGGCATGCTCAAACTCTAGCCCTTTTTATTTAAGCTTGTTACACTCTTGGTGCTAAAAATTGCGCATAACACCTTATCGCCTCTTTTATATGTACTAGGCTAAAGGCTGATTTATTTTTGTTAATTTTTTAGCTATAAATACGATTCCAGTTCGTCAGGTGTGACTATTCTGCTTTTATAAAAGAGCAACGCTGAGTACCAACACCTAACAAACTATTCATTACGAGCGTACGTGTTCATTAACTTGTTTAATAATATGTACTCACTCATAAGTAATGATTTTCTTTGCATTGTTGAATAAGACCTTATCGGTCGACTATCTAGGAATGATGATGACATCAAAAATTATCTATACAAAAACGGACGAAGCTCCGGCACTAGCAACTTATTCGTTGCTACCGATCATCCAAGCATATACAAATGCGGCCGGTGTTGAAGTTGAAACTCGCGACATTTCATTAGCAGGTCGTGTAATTGCTAGCTTCCCTGATTATTTAACAGAAGAACAACGCATCGGTGATGCACTTGCTGAACTTGGCGAGCTTGCTAAAACACCAGAAGCAAACATCATCAAATTACCAAACATCAGTGCATCTGTACCACAGCTTCGCGCTGTAATTAAAGAGCTTCAAGCAAAAGGTTACGCTCTTCCAGAATACCCTGTAGAACCTAAAAATGATGAAGAAAAAGCAATTCAAGCGGCTTACGACAAAATTAAAGGCAGTGCAGTAAACCCTGTACTACGTGAAGGTAACTCAGATCGTCGCGCGCCAGGCTCTGTAAAAGAATATGCACGTAACAACCCACATTCAATGGGTGCATGGAGCAAAGATTCGCAATCTTACGTTGCAAGTATGAGCGAAGGCGATTTCTTCGGTTCAGAAAAATCAGTAACTGTTGATACAGCAACTGATGTGCGTATTGAACATGTTGCAACTAACGGTGACGTTACTGTTCTAAAACAAAGCACACCTCTTTTAGCTGGCGAAGTTATTGATGCATCAAGCATTAGCGCTTCTAAGCTTCAAGCTTTCTTAGCTGCAGAAATTGACGCTGCTAAAGAGAAAGGTGTTTTGTTCTCGCTTCACATGAAAGCGACAATGATGAAAGTATCTGATCCAATCATCTTCGGTCACGCTGTAAAAGTATTCTACAAAGATGTATTTGCTAAACACGGTGAGCTTTTTGAAGAGCTAGGTGTTGATGTAAATAATGGTTTAGGCGACGTATATTCTAAAATTCAAACATTAGACGATGCTAAGCGCGAAGAAATTGAAGCAGATATTCAAGCTGTTTACGCTAACCGCCCTTCTATTGCTATGGTTGATTCTGACCGTGGTATTACAAACTTACACGTACCAAGTGACGTGATCATCGATGCATCTATGCCTGCAGCAATCCGTTCAAGCGGTCAAATGTGGAATAACGATGGTAAATTACAAGACACTAGCTTTGTAATTCCTGATCGTTGTTACTCAAGTGTTTACCAAGCAACTATCGATTTTTGTAAAGAAAATGGCGCGTTTGATCCAACAACAATGGGTAGCGTTCCAAACGTTGGCCTTATGGCTCAAAAAGCTGAAGAATACGGTTCACACGACAAAACATTTGAAGCAAAAGCGGACGGTTCTATCCGTGTTGTTGATGCAAATGGTAATACATTACTTGAGCACAATGTTGAGCAAGGCGATATCTGGCGTATGTGTCAGGTTAAAGACGCACCAATTCAAGATTGGGTTAAGCTTGCAGTAAATCGTGCACGCGCAACAGGCGTTCCAGCTATTTTCTGGTTAGACGAAAACCGTGCACATGATGCGCAGCTAATCAAAAAAGTAAATAAATACCTACCAGATCACGATACAGCTGGCCTAGATATTCAAATTTTAGCACCGCTTGAAGCAACATTGTTCTCACTAGCGCGTATTAAAGAAGGTAAAGACACTATTTCTGTAACAGGTAACGTACTACGTGATTACCTAACAGATTTATTCCCAATTTTAGAATTGGGTACGAGTGCTAAAATGCTTTCAATTGTTCCACTTATGAACGGTGGTGGCTTATTTGAAACTGGCGCGGGTGGTTCTGCACCTAAGCACGTTCAACAGTTCGAAAAAGAAAACCACTTACGTTGGGATTCTTTAGGTGAATTTCTAGCACTTGCTGCATCACTTGAGCACTTAAGCGTAACTGCTGGTAACAACAAGGCACAAGTACTTGCTGATACCCTAGATAAAGCAACAGGTACGTTCCTTGCTGAAAACAAATCGCCTTCACGTAAAGTGAAAGAAATTGATAACCGTGGTTCTCATTTCTTCCTATCTTTATTCTGGGCACAAGAACTTGCTAAGCAAAATGATGACAGTGAACTTAAAGCACAGTTTACTCAAATCGCTAGCGACCTTGAGTCTAATAAAGAGCAAATCGTAAGTGAACTTAACGATGCGCAAGGCCCTGCAGTTGATTTAGGCGGTTACTTCCAGCCTAACGATGATGCAGCCTTTAAAGCGATGCGTCCAAGCACTACATTTAACGATATTCTTGCTAAATTAGTATAAATATTAGGTAACTATTCAGCCTCATCTGAAATGAATATATCAGGCAGCTGATTTTTGAATAATAACTCAAGGGCTAGGCTTGCAGATACATATTGTTTTCTGCAAGTCGATAAATAGCTTCTCAGCAA
>NZ_JADYXA010000057.1:0-19065 GCF_015864495.1 Pseudoalteromonas sp. SWYJZ98
GTGTTGCTTGCAGTGCTTGTTCTATATTCACAAAAAAATCCGTAGTTAGTTTCCTAACTACGGATTTTGCATGATCGTTTGGATCGGTCAACCGGTCATTTTCTTAACTGATCGGCATTAGGCTTAGTGCCGCGTTCTACTTCTGCGATGAGTGTATTGCTTTGTAGTGAGTAAACTTGACCAGTTGCATTTCCACGATACGGCGTTGCACTAAAAGTGAGTACTTGACCATTGTCAGATAGTTGTGTGCTTTTAGCTGATTTAAAACTAAATACGTCTTTAAATTGTAGCGATTCTTTGGCGTGTATGCCGGTGCTAGTTAAGCTGGCAACGAGTGCCGTGCTTAATAAGGTGAGTTTTGTTTTCATTATTGATTCTCGTATTATGACATTGTTTCATTGTAACGAGTTTGGTTCATAATTCGAGCGGATCAGATAAATGGCAGCTACATACGACAAAACGACCCGCAGGTCGTTTTTTAGTATTCAATTTATTAATTTAGCAAACATTACAGCCAAATTTTTTGTAGCTCAAGCCATTGTTTTTCAAATTGAACACTTGGTTTTGCTTTAAAGTCGCTACGTACAAACTGATTCATTTTGCCTTCAACGTAGGCAAGTAAAAAGTTTGCAAGTGTAAGCTCATCACTTTGGAAGTTTTTACCTTCACGTAATTTGCGCTCACGAAGCACTTGTTTAAACTGAGTTTCTAGTTTTTCAAACAAGGTTTGTACACGTTCGCGTAAACGTTCCTGCTCACCTTGCAGAGCATCGCCCGTTAAAATACGAGTAATACCTGGGTTTTTTTCAGCAAAGGTTAGAAGTAATAATAGAATGTTATAAATGCGCGTTTGGCTTTCTTTTTCGTTTTCAATAATAATATTTATACGAGATAAAAGGGTATCTTCAATAAACTCAATTAAGCCCTCAAACATACGCGCCTTGCTCGGAAAATGACGGTATAGCGCGGCTTCAGACACACCCACCTCAGCAGCTAGTTTTGCTGTGGTGATACGTTGGCCTAAATTAGTTTCTAACATTTGTGCGAGTGCTTGCAGTATTTGCTCTTTGCGATTACTTCTTTTTGTCGCAGGCATGAACATTCCTTTTTATTAGTTATTCTTAGTGGCGCAGTTAAGAACCCTAGTCATTTTTTGTTCAAATGATTGGCGTATGTTAATGTTTTATTCAGTTTGTTTCCAGCCTTTTTATAGATGTTTAGCCAGCTGTTCGATCACCTTGCGAGCTATTTCTATTTTACTTGTTGTTGGTAATTCTAGTTGTTCATTGTGCCAGTACAGTGTTAAAGCATTATGATCGGAATTAAACCCTAAGCCGCTCTTTGATACGTCATTAGCGCAAATCATATCTAGATTTTTATTTTGTAGTTTACCTTTAGCATAGCTTTCTACATTTTGAGTTTCGGCGGCAAACCCCACAGTATAAGGACGGTTTTGTTTAAGGTTGGCAATAGCTGCAATTACGTCAGGGTTTTTAGTTAAAGTAAGAGTGAGTTCGTCGCCTTGCTTTTTCATTTTTTGAGTCGCAATGTTTGCAGCTCGATAATCTGCTACAGCAGCGCAGCCAATAAATGCATCTGATTGTGGTGCATAGGTAAGTGACTCAGTTAATAGCTCCTCAGCGCTTTCTATATTGATAAGGTTTACGCCAGTAGGGGCTTTTATAGTGACCGGACCCGAAATTAAATTAACCTTAGCACCGAGTTGCAAAGCGGCTTCTGCCAGTGCATAACCCATTTTTCCAGAGCTGTGATTTGATATAAAACGTACCGGATCGAGAGGCTCACGCGTTGGGCCTGCTGTTATTGTAATTGTTTTTCCTGCAAGTAATTGCGGTTGCTCTTCTGCTATACATAGCGCAACTAGCTCATGAGGCTCTAACATGCGTCCAGCGCCTATATCACCACACGCTTGCTCACCTTTACCCGGGCCCCAAATAAGTACGTTACGTGCTTTTAATGTGGCTAAATTAGCTTGTGTTGCTGCGTGTGCATACATTTGCTGGTTCATGGCTGGTGAAACTGCGACTTTTGCAGGCGTTGCTAGCAGTAACGTCGTTAGCAGGTCGTCAGCAATGCCGGCTGCCATTTTAGCAATAATATTACACGTCGCTGGAGCAACTAAAATTAAGTCAGCCCATTTTGCAAATTCAATATGCCCCATTGAAGCTTCAGCAGAAGGGTCTAGTAATGAGTCAGAGACTGTTTCTCCACTAACGGCTTGCATGGTCAGTGGTGTAATAAAGTGTTTAGCTGATTCAGTCATAACTACTTTTACTTCACAACCAGAGTCTTTTAATCGCCTAACGAGTTCTGCACATTTATAAGCTGCAATACCGCCGGTAATACCTAGTACAATTTTTTTGTTTGTTAAGTTAGTCATGGATGTTCATCAGTTTTTATTAAATATTGGGCTTAAAATAACAAATCTTTACCCATACAGCGAAGTTTTTTAATTCGAAATAACAGGCTAAATTTCAAATTTGCATTACATTTATAAGACACTTTCGCCTCTCAAGGATGAATAATGCAACTTACTTCACTACCAAACTCACTTCGACCTCGTGAAAAGCTCATAGCAAAGGGGGCTAAGGCGCTGACTGACGCAGAGCTTCTTGCCATATTTTTACGAACAGGGTTACCTGGAATGAATGTAATTGAGTTGGCTCAGCATTTATTAAACGAGAATAAAACACTTCATAATTTGTTTAATGCCAGCATTGAGGAGTTTTGCTCTCAAAAGGGGTTAGGGACCGCTAAGTATGTTCAGCTACAAGCTGTGTTAGAGCTAAGCCAACGTTATATGCAGGAGCGTTGCCAACGAGACGCCGTGTTTAATTCGCCAAACTCAGTTTACGATTACCTAACAATTCAAATGCGAGGCTTGCAACAAGAAGTATTTATGGTGTTATACCTAGATAGCCAAAATAGATTAGTAAAAGATGAAATACTTTTTTATGGCACAATTAATTCTGCCAGTGTTTATCCGCGTGAAGTGGTAAAGGCTGCCCTTAAAAATAATGCAGCCGCTGTTATTTTTGCGCATAATCACCCAAGTGGTATTGCAGAACCGAGCCAAGCAGACAAACTTATTACGAATAAATTGCAGCAAGCACTGCAATTGGTCGACATAAGTGTGCTCGATCACATCATTGTTGGTGGAGAAACGTGTGTTTCGTTTGCCGAGCGAGGCCTGATTTAGCTTTGTTAGATACAGAAGTGTGTTAAAAATGAGCTGTTTAACGTGTTTTGGCAAATTAGTTTAATTTAAATGCAGTTTTTACTTTCCCTAAGGGCATTCGATCTTTATAATTAGCCGCTATCAAATTTACATATATGAGCTGATTGGATAGATCAGTGTTTGATCTTTGCCTGTAAAAGCTGTATAAAGAGCGCCCTTCGATTTATCTCTAGGGCGGAAATACACGGCCTTAGATTAAATTAAGCTCGAGCGAAGTTATTGGAGATATATAGACATGTCTAAAGTATGTCAAGTTACAGGTAAGCGTCCTGCGGTTGGTAATCACCGTTCACACGCGAGAAACGCGACTAGACGTCGTTTCCTACCTAACCTACAAACACACCGTTTTTGGGTTGAAAGTGAAAAACGTTTTGTAACATTACGCACTACTACTAAAGGTATGCGTATTATCGATAAAAAAGGCATCGACACGGTTCTTACAGAAATCCGTGCTCGCGGCGTTAAAGTTTAAGGATCTGAATCATGCGCGATAAAATCCGTTTAGTTTCAACTGCCGGTACTGGTTTTTTCTACACTACTGACAAAAACAAACGTAACATGCCTGAGAAGATGGAAATCAAAAAGTTTGATCCAAAGATTCGTAAACATGTTCTTTTTAAAGAAGCTAAAATTAAGTAATTTTAGTTCTTTTAGAATTTAAAAACCCAGCTTAGGCTGGGTTTTTTGTTTTTAAAAATATGATTAGTGAATTGATATAAAAAAACCTCGTTGGCATAACCAACAAGGCTTTTAAATCAAAAAACGTTATACCAATAGCATTAAATTAGTGAGCTATTTAATGCGATAAAATAATCATGTTTTTAATAAAATTGGTATCATTATATTTTTGTGAATGCATCTTGTAGTGGTGGTACAACTTGCTTTTTACGGCTTAGTACACCATCTAACCATACTTTATCATTCTCTGGTTTTACACCGTAAGCCTGCTCAACTAAGTTTGCATCGTCAGATACAATTAGCATTTCTGAGCCTTCTTTCATTATATCGGTAAGCAGTAAAAATACAGAGTGGCGATTACCCTCAACTTTTAGCTTAGCAATATCGGCTGCAAGGTCTGCTTTAATATCGTCAAAAACAGCAAGGTCGATTACTTCTAGTTGGCCAATGCCTACTAGGTTACCGTTCATGTTGAAATCTTTAAAGTCACGCATTACTAAATCGCGTGCTGGTGTGTCTTCTACCGCAGATTTAACGCGGAACATATCCATACCCAATTCTTTAAAGTCTTCTACGCCTGCAATTTCAGCTAGCGCTTCAACACATTTAATATCGGCAGTGGTACATGTTGGTGATTTAAATATGACTGTGTCGCTTAAAATTGCACACATCATAATGCCCGCGATGTCTTTAGGGATTTCTACGCTGTAGAAGTCGTACATCATTTTAATAATGGTGTTTGAACAACCAACAGGACGAATCCAACATTCAAGCGGAGTAGATGATGTTAAGTCACCTAATTTGTGGTGATCTACCACACCAACAACGCGAGCTTGGTCGATATCATCGGGTGCTTGTGTTTTTTCTGTGTGATCTACAATATACACATCTTCACCCGCGTAGCTTAATTTAAGCTCTGGTGCTTCGAAGCCAAATTTATCAAGGATAAATTGAGTTTCAGGTGAAATTTCACCAAGACGAGTTGGAATTGCAGGCTCATCGATTTGGTTTTTTAAATAAGCCAGTGCAATTGCACCACAAATAGAATCTGAATCTGGGATTTTATGGCCCACTACATACATAGACATTGACGGAACTCCTTTAAATTTGCCGATATTCTAACAAAGTCTGCGGCCTTTAACATATAGACAGCGCAATTAAGTTTTAGTTACACTTTAAAATCTTGAATTTACTAGGTGTATTAATATGCGACTGGGCCGTAAAGGTTGGAACAACGTTATAATATTTTCGATGTTGATTATGATCTTCTTCTTAAATGGCTGGCATAAGCAACTTTTGGGAGGGGAGGATAAACCAGCGTTACAAGCCGTACTCCCCCAGCAAAGTTTTGTACTGACACTGCAATTTGTTGATCAAAAAATTGAGCGAATAGGAACAAGTTGGCGTACAACCCCACTACAAAAAGACATACCACTTGTGTGGCAAGCATCTGAGCAGCAACTTAGTGATTTAATTAACCAATGGCAAAGCGCGCAGTTAATGGGTGTTAACGAATCTGTTGTTTTTAATCCTAATGCACCTTTATATGTTGCTACATTTGAGTTGGCTGGCGAGAGTTTACCTTGGGTTTATTTGCTTTATAAAGGCGATGGGCAATATTACTTACTCGAAAAGAGTAGCCAACGAATACTCGCACTCGATTTAAAAACTGCACAGCAGTTATTTCCTAGTTTTGATTTTTCACAAAGTGAGTCTAATTAATGCCTGAATTACCAGAGGTAGAAGTGAGCCGAATGGGCATCACTCCCCACGTACAAAACCAAGTTGTTACAAAGGTAAATATTTACAATGCCAGTATGCGCTGGCCAGTGCCAGATGACGTGTATCAACTTGAAGGGCTAATTGTTACTAGTATTGAACGACGAGCTAAATATTTACTTTTACACTGTGAACTTGGGAGCACTATTTTACATTTGGGTATGTCAGGTAATTTACGTGTTGTAGATAAAAGTGAGCCGCTTAAAAAGCATGACCACGTAGAGTTTATTTTTGGTAACGGTAAAGCACTGCGCTTAAATGATCCTCGTCGCTTTGGTTGCTGCTTATGGCAAGAGCCAGGTGAAGTGCATAAGCTACTCTCTAAGCTTGGTCCTGAGCCGCTTACCGATGATTTTTTTGCTAAACGCGTGTACGAACAGTCGCGCAATAAAAAAGTACCCGTAAAGCAATTTATTATGGATAACGCAGTGGTGGTTGGTGTTGGTAATATTTACGCGAATGAATCGTTATTCAAAGCGGGTATACATCCAAAGCGAGAAGCGGGAAAAGTATCGCTCAAACGTTATCAAGCACTTATCCCTATTATAAAAGACACGCTTGCTGCGGCTATTATGCAAGGTGGTACAACGCTTAAAGACTTTGCACAAAGTGATGGTAAGCCTGGGTATTTTGCTCAAGAGTTATTAGTATATGGGCGCAAAGGCAAGCCATGTATGACGTGTGAAAACGAATTGGAAGAAATTAGATTGGGGCAGCGCAGTACTATTTTTTGCTCAAATTGCCAAAAGTAGTTATCTAGTTATCTAGTTATCTAGTTATCTAGTTATTTAAATTTTATCGATTCTAAATTTAATGATATTTAAGGGCCAGCTTTAAAAGCGGGCCCTTTATTTTAAAGCTCGAACGGTGCTACACCGACCGCTTTCATTTTATATCCTACCTGCGCTATTTCGCCCGACCATGTTTCAGTACTTATTATTCCAGTTACAACAATTGCGTCGTATAGGCTATCTATTGGTACTCCACCTTTAATTGTTACATGGACTATTTGATTTGGCGGTGGTGGTGGTACGTGTATACAGGCGCCAAAATAAGGAACGAGTAAAAACTCGGTAATTACTTCGCTATCGCCCTCAAGTGGCACAACAAAACCAGGCAAACTCACCGATTGGCCATCAAGTGCCTTTACCACTGGAGCATCTAAATCGGGTTGCACCCAGTTTTGATCGCTGCCTTCGTGATTAGCTTGTGCTTGAGTGTCTATTTGCATATGACCTTTGGGAATTAAGTCTTCCCAAAAAATTTCTTTTGGTGGATTGGCATAGCTCGCTACGCTTATAAATAATAAGCTAATAGCAGCAATGTATTGAAAAGCTGTTTTAAAAAATGTCATAAAATACCTAAAATTATTTATGCTTTTATACTCATGCCATCGCTGAGTGAATAAAAATAAGCGCGAGTAGCGGGTATTAAGCCAATAACAAAACCTGCGGCCATAATAACCCCGATTAAGCCCAGTTCATAGTAAGAGAGTATTGTGATATTTACGCTTATACCGGCATGGCTTTGTAAGTAACCGCCGGCTGAAAAAATAACTAAATAGTAAAGTGCACTACCCACTAGGCAACCAAGTAAAGTTGTCAGTAATGATTCAATACTTATAAGTGTAAATAAATGCCAAGGGCGAGCGCCTACTGAGCGCAATATAGCAAGTTCGCGACGTCGCTGGCTCAGATTTGCAAGTAATGTCGTTAACATACCAAGTAAGCTAACTAACACGACAACAGCTGAGAATAGTAATAGTATTTTTTCTACTATGGCGAGCATTTCCCATAACTCTTTAAGTGTTACGGTTGGCATAATGCCAAGCAGGGCTTCTGGCTTATATTGATTTATATTGCGCCTAATTTGTAATGTGTACAAAGGCGAATTAAATCCCATTAAAAATGCTGTAATTTGTTTTGGATGCCCAACTAGGTTGTTATCTTCGTCATGCTCAAGGCTCGCTTTACCGCCGTGAATTAAATCGATTGCAGCCAAAGGAATATGCAGCGTTTTATCAACTGGCGTGCCTGTTGGGCTTAAAATGCCGACGACTTTAAATGGGTTGTCGTCATGATGATGAAAACTGGTGTTCCCCATGCCGTGCGATATAACAATAGAGTCGTTAAGTTTGTAGCCTAGTTTATTTGCAACTTCGCTACCTAGCACTACTTCGTTAATTGCGGCAAAAGGGTGGCCTTTGTTAAAGGTTAGGTTTTGTTTTTTTGCAAAGCGATAATGGCTAAAGTAATCAAGTGTTGTGCCTAGTACCGCTTGGCCTTTATGGCTGTCGCCTAGGCTTATAGGTATGCTCCATTTTACGCCTCGCTGACTTGTTATGTATTCATAACTTTTCCAACTTACGCCGTTATTAGTATGGCCAATTCTAAATACTGACGAAAGCAGCAACTGTATATCGCCGGTACGCGCACCAACAATTAAATCAGTGCCCGAAATAGTATTACTAAAACTACTTTTAGCATCAATTCGTACACGTTCAATACTCAAAAGTAGCATTACACTAATTGCGATAGTAAATAATGTAAGCAGTACACTTGCGCGGCGATTTAATAAGCTTTTGTAAGCAAGTTTAGCGATTATCATACCTGCTCCTGCAAATTTATAAGGTCAATGGAGCGGTTAAATAAAGGCTTTAGTGTTTCATCGTGGCTCACAAATACCAGCGTACTATTAGATAACTTTGCTTGTTCAAACAGTAGGTTTATAAAGCTTTCACGGTTATTTGTATCGAGTGCAGATGTGGGCTCATCAGCAATTATTAATTCAGGGCTGCCTATAAATGCGCGAGCGGCAGCAACGCGCTGTTGCTGTCCAATGCTCAGTGTCGCTACATCTTTATGGTGATACTGGGCTGTAAGGCCTAAAGCATTTAATAACCGTATCGCTTCTTTTTGTAAGGCAGAGTTTTTATTTGATGATTGCTTTAATATTTTTTGTTTTCGACTTTTTGAAAACTCACACCCAAGCGTTATATTTTCAATAGGAGTTAAATAAGGAAGCAGGTTAAAGTTTTGAAAAATGTAGCCAATGTGATCCGCTCTAAAAACATCACGGGTGGTATTGCTTAATGTAGTTAGGTTTTGGTTTAAAATTGATACCTCACCGCTGGTGGCTGTATTAATGCCAGCAAGAATCGCTAATAAGGTCGATTTACCTGAGCCACTAGGACCGTGTAAAAAAATATGCTCACCTTTTTCTATAACTAACTCTTTTATGTTGAGCGTGGGTGAGCTATCGCTTTTATGCCACTTAAAAGTTACGTTTTTCAGGTTTATCATTATCCGATTACCAACCCCAGTAGTTTAGATCTTTACGCATTTTTAGCTGTCTTATTATATTTAATGGCTTGGGTTTTAGTTTTTCGTTACTTTGTAAAAATTCATTAGCTGCATTTAATACGCGTTGGCTAGATTGGCCATCGGTATAAGGATGAAGTTCCTGGCAATAGCTTTCAATATTTTGCATTAAATCACTAGGTTTAGTAAGCGCGTGTTCAATAGCTTCTTCTACTTCATCTGCGTCGGTAATATCAAGTAAATGAGGAAGTGGTTTTTGATTACAAAACGTGACTACCGGTTTACGTAGTAGTAAAAACATTAAAAGAACTGACGATGTATCGCACAGCATAACATCAGCAGCTTGCAGTAACGGCAAAACGTTATCGGTTTCAATAAATGTTAGATTTTCGTTACTCATCGCTTTATATTTATTAACCCATTCGGCAGGCATTTTAGGATGAAACTGCATCAAAATACGCCACTTACCTTGTTCACTAAAATGTTTTATTTGCTCATATAATTTAGGAGCAAGTGATAGCTTTCGTGAGAAAGTAGAGCATATAAGTAAAGTAGGGCGAGGGTCGTCGCTTACATAAGGATTATTTGAAGTATTGCTAAAAAGTGGATCGAGTGTTGGCCAGCCAGTTTCAGTTACTTTAAAGAAACCATGCTGCTTAGCTAGCTCTTTAAATCGGGTTGTTGTATTTGGGCCTTGCGTACAATATAAATCGTAACAACCACGAATAGTAAAATGACCACGATTACCTTCAGAGCTGCGCTTTTCAGAATTAAAACCATGAAATACAGCTACTTTTTTACCTGGAATAAAGCTAGGTACTATATTACCCGGTATAAATGTAATGTTTGGAGCCCAGCTTTTTACATCTTTTATGGTATGTAAACGTGGCTCGTCTGTGGTTAAAAAATCGGGGTTTACTTCGCTACCCGCTAAAAACCAGCGTACTTCACCACCATGTGCCAATATTTGCGCCTGCAAAGGTCTCAAGATAGCGTATGAATAATTCTGAGAAATATACATTAAGTATTTTTTATTTTTAGTGGCAGTTAAGTAGTTCAAGCTATCTCCTCAGGCTGGTTAGCACATTAAGTTTACCCCATTGCGACTCGCTTATAAATATATGCCTTTATTTGTTTTAAGCATCCGATTGAGCTTTGAGGTTGGCTAGATTATTATACAGCCTATATAACCCCATACCATACTTTGCTCAAAGAGCATCCCTAACCCCGGAGATAGCATGACTAGCTATAAAGTTTTAGACGTAAACGATGATTTACCCATTCGTACCAAAGGTGAAGTACATAGCGGTAAAGTTCGTTCAGTTTATTGGTTAACTGATGAAGACAGCGCTCGATTAATTAAAGATAAAGACTATCAAGTACCGACTGGTACTGAGCTTGCTATTATGGTTATTTCAGACCGAATTTCTGCATTTGATTGCATTTGGCAAGGCGAAAACGGTTTAAATGGCGTACCAGGTAAAGGTATAGCGCTAAACTCAGTGGCAGCCCATTGGTTTAAGTTATTTGATAAAGCGGGTCTTGCGGGCAATCATATTGTAGATATTCCGCATCCGTATGTGTGGATTGTACGTAAAGCCAGTACAGTAAAGGTAGAGGCAATTGCTCGCCAATATATTACGGGTAGCATGTGGCGCGATTACGCTAAAGGCATACGTAACTTTTGTGGTATTGAATTACCAGAGGGTTTAAAAGCGAACCAAAAGCTTGATGACGTTTTAATTACGCCGTCAACAAAAGGTATTATTGAAGGCGTTGCTGATATTCCGCCAGTTGATGATGTAAATATTACTCGCGCTAACATTACTAATAACTTAGATGTATTTAACTTTAAATCGGCAGATGATGTAACTAAATACGAAAAACTGTTAGTTGAAGGTTTTAAATTAATTAGTGATGAACTAGCTAAGCTTGACCAAATTTTTGTAGATACTAAGTTTGAGTTTGGTTATGTAGAGGATTTAAATGGCGCGCAACAGCTTATATATATTGATGAAGTAGGCACGCCTGATTCGTCACGTATTTGGGATGAAGCAGCTTACAAAGGCGGTAAAATTGTTGAAAATTCTAAAGAAGGCTTTCGTCAATTACTGATTAATAACGTGCCAGAGAGCGACGTATTATTAAATAAAGATCGCATGAGTGAGCGTGAGCAGTTAGCTAAAGATTATATTTTACCAGAATCAGTAATGCTTGAAGTGTCAAATACCTATGTTGGCATAGCGAG
The DNA here is from genome assembly GCF_015864495.1 of Pseudoalteromonas sp. SWYJZ98. NCBI lineage: Bacteria > Pseudomonadati > Pseudomonadota > Gammaproteobacteria > Alteromonadales > Pseudoalteromonadaceae > Pseudoalteromonas > Pseudoalteromonas sp. SWYJZ98. The sequence continues at coordinate 11,285 of NZ_JADYXA010000057.1, forward strand.
TAAAATTGTTGGCAGAGATATAGTGATCCCTGAAGATCCTCGCCAAGAAGTTATTACTATTTTAGATAACGATTACGGATTAATTGTTAAATAACAGCACTTAAGTGCTAATAAAGCCAGTAACTAAATCTTTATTTTTAGTTACTGGGCTATAATTCTTGCAATTAGTGCTCGTCTCTAATTAACTTAACCTAACATTAATGTTTAGGTATTGTTATGTTTGAACGGGCATTGCAAAAGTTTGCTAAAAGTCATTACTTTTTAGCTATAGGTTTGTTTTTTAGTCAGTTTGCTTTAAGTGCAAATATTGAATTAGTAATAGAAGATCAACACGGCCAAAAGTTATCAGGTGCAGTGGTTGAGCTTAATATTGCTGGTAAACAAGCCACACCATCAAATTTGCCCATTGCTATAATGGATCAAGTCCATAAGCAGTTTTTACCCGAATTATTAGTTGTACAACAGGGTCAAAAAGTTAACTTTCCTAACAGCGATAATATTCGCCATCATGTTTATTCTTTTTCACAAGCTAAGCCTTTTCAACTAAGATTATATTCAGGCCAACCAAAAGAGCCCATTACGTTTGAGCAACAAGGGGTTGTTGTTTTAGGGTGTAATATTCATGACTCTATGGTTGGCTATATTTATGTCGCTAACAGCGAATTCGTATATAAAACAGATAAAAAAGGCTATGTAAATTTGCCTATTAATACACTGCCTGCACAAGTGAGTGTGTGGCATCCATTTCAAACAGCATCATTGGAGAATAAAAAAATGATAACAATTAATTCTCAAAAACAGTTACAGATAACAGTAAACACATCAACTCCAGCACCTAGAAATACCTTTGGTAGTAAGTTTAAGGCTGGTAATGACTAATAGTTTACGAAATCGCATAACCATTTTATGTGTTGGCTTAGTGTTATTAACCACTATGGTCAGCTTGTTTAGTTTTTGGTGGTCTACGAGTAAGTTTCAAGAAGAAAAAGTAAATCAAGATATTACCGTAGCGCAAAATGTTTATAAGCAATATTTAAAGTCAAAAGAAAGCCTACTGTTAACCGCTGCAAAAGTACTCACCTCCGATTTTGGTTTTAAGCAAGCTGTAGCAACGCGAGATGCAGGTACAATCAGCAGCGTGTTGTTTAATCACAGTCAGCGTATTGATGCCGAATTAATGTTGTTACTTGATTTATCGGGTAAGCTAATTTCCGCCAATACTGACGAAGACGTTTTTGCACACAACTTAAAGCCCTTGATGGAAGAGCTTTTAAGTGCGCCAGAAGAGTCTAGCTTTGTGGTGCTTAATAACGAGCTGTATCAAATTATTTTATTACCTGTAAAAGCGCCACGTACAGTAGCCTATAGTTTGGTGGGCTTTAAAATTGACGACAATGTAGCCCATGAACTAAAAAGCTTAACAGGCATGGATGTAAGTTTTATAGGCAGTGATGACGATATTGTTATCAGTTCATTAGCTAATCGCCCTGAGCAATTTGAACCTGTTAGCTATTTTAGTACCGTAACCACATCGCGTTTTTTTGGTGAATATTTGGTGTATCGTAACCGAGAAATAGATTTACCATCGTTGTTGACCCATCCCATAATTATTTTACTGAGCGCCGATTTAACACAAAGTTATAGTGACTTCGAAAAACTGCTTTTTACACTTATTATTTTAGCTATTTTAACTATGCTAGTGGGTGTTATTACAAGCAGCCTATTTGCAAATAATTTAACTACGCCACTTACCCAACTAGCTGTAATAGCAAGGCAATTTGCACAAGGTAATTATACCTTTGAATTTAAAGGCCAAAGGCAAAGTACCGAAATAGACACGCTAGTCGCAGCGTTTGATAGCATGGGTAATGATATTAATCAGCGCGAGCAACAAATTAGCTTTCAAGCCCGTCACGACTCCCTAACAGGCTTTTATAACCGCTCAGCAATGCTTGAGGTGCTTGATGATGAGTTAGATTCATCAGCCGAGTACACGCTCGTTGCAATAGACGTAAAAGGTCTTCGCCATATAAACGATAAGCTCGGTCCGCGCATTGGTGATGACTGCCTAAAGGCCGTTGCTTGCAGAATAAGTGAGTTTTCGGATGAGTTAGGGGGCTTTCATGCCCGTATTGGCGGCGATGAGTTTTTAACTGTGTTTCCGACTGCGGCAGCGCGTGAACACAAAAGCGGTATTGTTGGCTTAATGGCACAATTACAAGCGTGCTACACCATTCAAAAACTAAAAATTAACTTACGCTTTAGTGCAGGCATTGTGCAGTATCCTACACAAGGTATTGCAAGTGATGACTTAATGCGCCGTGTGCTAATTGCAGTTGAAAGTGCTGCAAACACACAAGAGAGCATACATTACTATCAAAATGGCGAAGACGAAGCGCACTTAGAGCGCTTAATAATGCTTGATGAACTAAAGCAGGCTATTAGTGATGACGATGGTCAATTGTTTATGACTTATCAGCCAAAATTACATTTGAAATCGCAAAAAATAGATAAAGTTGAGTCGCTTATTCGCTGGCAGCGAAAAGATGGTAGCTGGGTTAATCCTGAACTGTTTATTGACTTAGCCGAGCAGTCGGGACTTATTGTTGAGCTTACTGGCTGGGTTGTTAATACGGTTGTAGCACAAGTAGCTGATTGGCAGTCTAAAAATATAAACTTACAGGCTGCAATAAATGTATCTGCGCAAGATATAGCATTCCCAGGCTTTCATGCTGCATTAGTTCGTACGCTCAAAAAGTACAAAGTAGATCCTAAGCTGATCACTATTGAGCTTACTGAACGCGATATGATCGAAAATGAAGAAAAAGGTATTAAAGCGCTCGAAAACCTAAAAGCAATTGGCGTTAAAATATCATTAGATGATTATGGCGTAGGGCAAACATCACTTGGCCGATTAAAAATGCTACCTATTGATGAGCTTAAGCTAGATAAGTGCTTTATCCTAAAACTTGATGAATCGCAAAAAGATCAATTTATAGTGCAATCATCAATTACGTTGGGGCATCAGCTAGGTTTCTCGGTTGTAGCGGAGGGGGTTGAAACGCTTGGCTCATTAAATTTACTTAGAGATATGCAGTGCGACCATGCACAAGGTTATTACTTAAGTAGGCCTTTAAAAGCAAAACTATTAGAAGAATGGCTGGAGGAATACTATGCAAAAGATTAAGTACTTATTAGCAAGTTTGTTTTTAATAGTTAGTGTGCCGAGCATTGCAAGCAATGGAAAACTGCTAGCTACGCCGGGAGTTTCTCAAATTGAAGGCAGTGGCGGCGGGGGGATTGTACCGTGGGCACAACTTGCTGGGTACGCAAGTGATGACGAATTTTCGGTAAATGGCTTTTGTAGCCGCGCAGATGTAACCGACTACACACTTGACGTATGTGGTGCACAACTTAATTTATTTAATCGTGTTGAGCTCAGTTATGCCCAACAGCGCTTTGATGTACCAGCACTTGATGCTGAAATAGAGCAATCAATTACAGGTGCTAAAATACGTTTGTACGGCGATATAGTTTACAGTGATTGGCCACAACTTAGCTTAGGTATTCAGCATAAATCACTGGATGATGGCAGTATTGCAACACTTGTAGGCGCAGAAGATACTAGCGGCACTGACTACTACCTCGCTGCTAGTAAATTACATTTAGGGGCCATTGCTGGTTATAACTGGTTTTGGAACGTAACTACACGATACAGCGAAGCTAATCAACTTGGTTTGCTTGGCTACGGTGGAGAAAATGGTAGTGGTAAAGTGCTATTTGAAGGCAGCACAGCACTATTTTTTAGTCGTGAAATAGCCGTAGGTGTTGAGTATCGTCAAAAATCAAATAACCTAAACTTAGGCGAACAAGATTGGAAAGACTTATTTGTAGCATGGATGCCTAATAAGCACGTAAGTGTGACAGCGGCTTACCTTGATTTAGGAAGCATTGCAGGGGCTGACGATCAAACAGGTTGGTATTTATCGGTAACAGGGTATTGGTAATGAAAAACGTTAGTATTTTTATAGTATGCGTAGGGTTGCTTTGTAGTTGTGCTAGCTCAACGGAATTATCGCTTTATCAAAAGCTGGATGGTAAAGCGGGCTTGGCTCGAATAGTCGATAGTTTTATTTATCAAATAGGTAATGACGAGCAGGTTATTCATTACTTTGAACACAGCAATATAGCGTACTTTCGCCAAGGATTTATTACTCATATGTGCATGCTAGTAGAAGGCCCGTGTACATACGATGGCGACTCTATGGTGGCAATTCATACTGGTATGCATATTACAGAGAAAGATTTTAATCATGTTGTTGATTTGCTTATAAATGCAATGAATGAGCAAGATGTTAGCCATAGCTTACAAAACGATATTCTTTCTAGAATGGCGCCACTTCGTGATGAAATCATAAAAATGTAACTATAAAGCTTTCAAAGTAATTATTAAGTAAAGGGAACCTTGCTTTGATTGCATTGTCCACATAGAATTATTTCATAAAAACAACAATTGGCAAATATAGCTTGTATGGCTTATCTATTTATTTCTCGCAAAAATGTACACGCAAAATACTATAAAAAAATAATCAAAAAATTGTCGATGAATTGCCAATTACACATCATGGGAGCGCCTAAGCTTTCTGCTGTGAAATATTTAAAAGATGCGTTCCAAGTTAATTTTACTGGTGTAGTCAACTCTCAGCTAAAACGTAAAAGAGCACGTAATACAACTTGGAATAATTCTATCATTACTGCGGTTTATAGTGCTGGTTTAGTTTTATTTGAACGATTACGATACGCTAAATATTTAGCCTTATTAACCGAGACTAATCCTGAATGCATTGTCATTTGGAACGGCAATAAACTTCCAAATACAACTGTCGCTATGGCTGCAAAAGCATTAGGTGTAAAGCAGTTTTATTATGAAAATGGTTTACTACCCGGTACAAGTAGCTTGGACCCTAGCGGTATTAACTATAATGCGTCGTTAAGCCGTGACCCTTCTTTTTACCTAAATTTTGACCCACAAAATAAGTTAAACTTTTCTGCGCCGGATTTAATTCCAAGAGCTGATCATAAAAAGCGCTGTGAATTTGAGTGCGCCGATGTGCCAGAACGCTATATATTTGCGCCTTTTCAAGTACCTCACGATACTCAATTAGCTAGCTTTTCTCCGTGGATAAACTCTATGGACATGTTTTACGACGAGGTGATTAAAGCCGTCAAAAGCTTAAATGATCCAAGTTTAAAAGTGGTTTTTAAAGAGCATCCGTCATGGCATAAACATTACGCTCATCTTTATGAAAAAGATCCGATTGCAATCTTTGCTAATGGAAATCAAACGAGTGATTTGATTAAGTGCGCAGAAGCCGTATTAACAATTAATTCAACGGTCGGCTTAGAAGCATTACTGCTAAATAAACGAGTTTTAACTCTTGGACAAGCCTGTTACAACATTGAGGGTTTGGTAAAGCATGCGAGCACTGCAGAGCAGCTTGCAGCAAATCTGAACGAAGTAATGCAGGGCTGGCAACCAAATACATTATTAAAGGATAAGTTTTTTAGCTTTATTGAACATGTATATTGTATTCCTGGCGTTTGGAAACACACTGAAGATAAACACATTAAAGCGATTGAAGCGCGTTTTACGGGTAATGATGAGTTTGCTAAATATCATGGTGATAAGGAATCGTAGTGAAAAACCTAATTAGCTGTCAGCAATTACACGAGCAACTCCACAACCCTGCATTAGTGATATTTGATGCAGGTATGCTGCGCCCAGGTGTTTTGGGGACTTATTCGCCGCAAGCAATGCTGCCCAACGCTAAACGTTTTGACATAAAAAACGAGTTGGCCGATAGATCAAACCCCTTACCAAGTACGGTATGCAGCGAGCAGCAGTTTACCCACGTAATGCAAAATGCAGGTGTAAATAACGATTCGTTTATAGTTGTATACGAAGATGGCGGTTTATTTAGCGCAGCAAGGGCGTGGTGGATGTTTAAAGCTATGGGGCACCACAACGTAAAAGTACTCAGTGGTGGCCTTAAAAAGTGGTTAGAGAGCGGTTACGCCACACAGCAAGGTTATAGCAAATCGTTAGGTAAAGGTGATTTTACGGCAAGCTATAATTCTGCGTATTTTATCAATAGCCAACAAGTGCTTAACGAAATAGATGAGCCCAGCACTGTATTGCTAGATGCACGTGCTTATAAGCGTTTTACAGGCGAAGAAAGTGAACCCCGAAAAGGCATGCGTAGCGGGCATATCCCAAATAGTCGCTCGTTGCCTTTTATGGATTTACTTAATAAAGGTGAAGCTAAACCACTTGCCGAAATTAAAGCGATATTTAGTGACGTAATCGGTGATGCGCGGCAGTTACAGTTTAGCTGTGGATCAGGTATTACAGCGTGTGTTTTAGCGTTATTTGCTACCGAATGTGGTTACAGTAATTTAAGCGTTTATGATGGTTCGTGGAGTGAGTGGGGTGCAAGTGATTCATTGCCCATCGCCACAGGAGAAAAGTAGATGTTTTGGATATGTAAAGCTTGCTCACGTTAAAAACGCAGCGCCTCTAAACCGGAGTTTCTCAAGTTAGTTGTCGCATCAAATTAAATTTTATGCCGCCCGCATTGCTTCTTTTTTCTCTGGATTTAAATTTACTTCATTGATCATCGTCCAATCTCGAGACTTTCCTGACCAACGACTTGGATTCTGTAATTTCGCCATCCCATTTACCTGATGACGTTTCGCTAGTATCGCTTCATCTAATCCTAAATGACGCTGGTTTGGCGTGACAAATTTAATACCGCTGTGCAAGTGCTCATCGTTGTACCAATCAACAAATCCGCTANCAAGTTAAATTTTATGCCGCCCGCATTGCTTCTTTTTTCTCTGGATTTAAATTTACTTCATTGATCATCGTCCAATCTCGAGACTTTCCTGACCAACGAATTGGATTTTGTAATTTCGCCATCTCATTTACCTGATGACGTTTCGCTAGTATCGCTTCATCTAATCCTAAATGACGCTGGTTTGGCGTGACAAATTTAATACCGCTGTGCAAGTGCTCATCGTTGTACCAATCAACAAATCCGCTAACCCACTTTCTTGCGCTACCCATGCTTTCAAAGGCTTTCTCAGGGTATTCCGGGCGATACTTTAACGTCTTAAATAGCGATTCAGAATAAGGATTATCATTACTCACAGACGGTCGGCTAAATGAAGGAACAATACCTAACTCCTGCAATGTCGCTAATAACGTTGCCCCTTTCNTTTTCTCAGGGTATTCCGGCGATACTTTAACGTCTTAAATAGCGATTCAGAATAAGGATTATCATTACTCACAGACGGTCGGCTAAATGAAGGAACAATACCTAACTCCTGCAATGTCGCTAATAACGTTGCCCCTTTCATTGGACTCCCATTATCCGAGTGCAGCGTGACTTGCTCAGGCTTTACCTGCTCTCGCCTGCAAATATCTACCATTAAATCGGCCGCCAGTGTGCTTAGTTGTGTGTCATGAACCTGCCAACCAACTATTTTTCGACTATAAATATCCATCACTAAATATAAGTATAAAAACTGACCTTTAACAGCTGTTGGCAAATACGTGATATCCCATGTATAAATTTCGTTTACACGTGTTGCCCTGAGTGCTTTTGGCTTTTTTATCTTTTTATTTGGTTTAACTTTTTCTCTGTGTGTTAATAATTTATGTGATTTCATAACGCGATAAAACGAGCTTTCTGATGCTATCCACACACCTTTATCCAATA
>NZ_JADYXA010000058.1:0-19063 GCF_015864495.1 Pseudoalteromonas sp. SWYJZ98
TGAGAAGCTATTTATCGACTTGCAGAAAACAATATGTATCTGCAAGCCTAGCCCTTGAGTTATTATTCAAAAATCAGCTGCCTGATATATTCATTTCAGATGAGGCTGAATAGTTACAAAAGTAATACCAATCTGCTTATATATGGGGTCTATTTAACGTTAAGAAAATTACGCTAGAGCTAGGCAAAAGTTTTTGTATCTAGTTGTTCTAAATAAAAAATTTTAACGAAGTTATAGTGCAATTTAATTCGTTAAACTGATCAAAGATTTATGCAGGTTGGTATAAGTTTGCGAAACATAAAAAAGCAGCATTTAAGTAAACTTAAATGCTGCCAAAGGGATGTTAAATAACGTTTGCTGTACTAATTCTGTTTAAAACTAAATAACTGGTAACCTTCAAGCTCAGGCACTTGCATTACTAATTGCTCTTCTTGTTTTGCTATATCAGCAAAGCTTCCACATAAAGAGTTAGCACGTTCTTCAAGTGCGCTTGCATGTAGCTCTACTTTCTCTTCTATTTGTGCACCCATATTTTCCATACGTTGTTCAAAGGCATCCATATCACCGCCTGAACCAAGTAACTCAGAACCTAAAGCTACTAAAATACTGCCCATTGATTGCATCACTGCTGATTCAACCGCTGTTTCTATCTGCTGCTCAAATTGTTGTTCAAAGTTTTCGCCAAATTGATTAAAACTTTGTTGGCCCATTACAAATGTACCTTGTTGGTAAAATGTGTTTTCTACTTCGATTTTAATGTCATCCATAAGCTCTGACATATTATCAAGGCCGTCAATATTAAATGCATTGCCTACTTCTTCTAATGCCACACCGGCAATTTTAACGCCTTCTAGCGCTATATTAGCTACTTCAGGTAATTGTGTGCGTAAACTATCAGAGTACTTGGTTAGCGCTTCGCGTTGTGAGTTATTAAGTGCTACAAATTCGCCATTTACAGTTAAGTCACCATGGGTATTAAACTGCATGGTTTTATTGTTGACGGTAAAAATTTCCAATTCGTTTGGCTTAATGCGCACATCATTTTTAAATTCGACGTTACATTCATCATTACTAAATGAAATTGCAGAATCGTTATCGTTATGAGCCATAGCGGCTGGTGAACAAATTAATGCGCTAACTAATAGTAATTTTTTCATGTTTGTTCTCTACTTTTTGTTGATGACGATTAATTAATAACAAGTTTGATGCCAGTTTTATTTTTTAATATAAAACATATGCTTAACTGTTTTTGTTTGTTTTTTAGTAAATGAAATTAATTAATAAATAACTATTTTTTAGTCAAATTGGCTAACTAATAAAAATTAATAAATTTTATTTATCGATACGATAAAAAACTCTCACTTTCCTCAATTCAAATTTAGCGCTATTTATTCACATTACTGACATGAAGACTATTTACAGTAGTCACGTGGCTTTATTTTGATGTTAATTTGCACGGCATTTTGACGTTAAACATTTTAATTTTACCGACTATTGCGATAATAAAATCCTTGGTTGGTCTCAAACACTTTATGGAGTGGGTTGTGGGTAAGACATTTAGTTACGATGCGCTAGATGACGATTTTGTTGAAGACGAGTACGAAATGCTCGGCCGTAATCAACACGATAAGAACAAGCAAAAGGTTAAAAAGAAGTTGGAAGACTACCTTGAGCAAAAACGCTTGCGTAAAAATCTAGGCGAAGACGATTTAAGCGATTACACCGATTAAATTTCACTAGTATAAATAAAATACCAATTAATATTGAGAGTTTAAATGTGCAGTTATGTGTATGTTTAAGTTTCAATAGTATTGGCAATAAAGAGGCCTTGCGCCTCTTTATTACTTTTTAAAGCGTGCTTTTAGCCTGTGCCAAAGCTTGTTGAATTGTAAGTTCTAGCTTTTCGGGTTTAGTAAAAGGTGCATAACGTTTAATTGGCGTGCCATCTGCGGCAATTAAAAATTTAGTAAAATTCCACTTTATTTTACGTGTTAAAAAACCAGGTAAAGCCGATTTTAAAAAACGAAAGACTGGGTGAGCATGCTTACCGTTTACATCTACTTTGGCCGCCATTAAAAAACTCACACCAAAATTAATCAAACATCCTTGCTCTATTTGTGTAGCGTCGCCGGGTTCTTGCTGACCAAATTGATTACACGGAAACCCTAAAATAACTAAACCTTGGCTGGCATATTTATTATGCAAAGCTTGAAGCGACTCGTATTGGTAGGTAAATCCACATTTACTTGCGGTATTAACAATAAGCACAACCTTACCTTCAAAATCACTAAAGTTAATAGGTTGACCCTGCAAGCTTGTTGCGCTTAATTGATGGAATTTGTGCATATTGGCGTCTTTTTTATTATTGTTATTGGTATTTTAACCTGAGTACAGTATTTCATAAAGTATAAAGAGCGCTCTAATTTAAAATCAGAAATAGCCCCATACCGGCAAGCGTTGTGTAATAAATATTATGTGTTTTATAGGCAACAATGATGGCGACTATCGCTGCGCTTAAATAAGGGTTTTGCCAGTTTAAGTTAATGCCACCTTCATTCAAAAACACGATAGGCACCCAAATTGCTGTAAGCACCGCAGGTGCGCTAAAGCTTAAAAGTTGCTGCATTTTAGGACCTACTTTAAACGGTAAAGCGCGGTGTAAAAATAAATAACGCGTAAAAAATGTAATGCACGCCATGAGTAAAATAGTTGTCATCATAGCGTTGCTTCCTTTTTAACGGTTAGCCTTGCTGTGCTATAACCTGCGGCCATTGCCAGCAGCGCTGAGCAAACAAGCCATAACTCAAATCCGGTACTTTTTAAAAGCGTTGCGCTAACGCCTGCTACAATTACCGTAACGAGTGAGGCCAAATTTTTGATTCCCGGAATAACCAACGCGATAAACGTGGCAGCAATCGCAAAGTCGAGCCCTAAATTAGTTAAGTCGGGCAGCATTGTGCCCGCTACAATGCCAATTAACGTCCAAATGTTCCATGCAATATAAAAGCTAAAACCAGCGCTCAATGCGTATATTAAGCGTGTTTTTGTTCTATATGCTTTTCGATGATGAGAAAACGCAAACAGCTCGTCGGTTAAAACAAAGCTCACCGGTAAGCGCCAACGCATAGGTTGATCAATGACCTTATGACGCACAGCTAAACCGTATAAAAAGTGCCGAGAGCTAATAATAAATGTTGTGAATAAAATTGTGAGCAATGGTGTGTTGCCCGCCATAAGTTCAATCGCAACAAGCTGTGCAGAGCCTGCAAATACTAATAACGACATTGCTTGGGTTTCAAAGGCGCTAAAATCATTTTGAATCGCTAAAGAGCCGCATAAAATACCCCAAGGAACAACGGCTAAACACAGTGGTAGCATATCTAAAAAGCCTTTTAAAATAGCTTTTTTAACTGGTTGCATGATATTTACTCTCACGGCTTGTAGAATGGCTCATAAGGATACCTTAATATTATGATGTTAAAGTAGTTAACAAATTAAATAATACTGTTTTTTTAAGGATAGGCACAATGACGACGTTAAAAGTGTGGGATGGGTTTATTAGATGCTTTCATTGGTTTTTGGTTGTAAGTATTGCAGTGCTTTATTTTAGTATTGAAGAGGGTATGATTGAGCTTCACTTTGTTGCAGGTTTTTTTACTTTAGCACTTATAGTAACACGTTTAATTTGGGGTGTTATTGGTAGTAAAACCGCAAGGTTAAGTGCGTTACTACATTCTCCTAAATCTATTTTAAAGGCATTAAAAACACCAAGCGACTCGTTAGGCCATTCGGCACCCGGTAGCTGTATGGTGATAGTGTTTTTTATATTAATTATAACGCAACTTGCAAGTGGCTTAATGAGCAGTGATGGTATTTTAACTGACGGGCCGCTTGCTCAATATGTGTCTAGCGATACGATTGATTTTGCCAATTGGCTACATGAGCTGAATTTTGACATTTTACTCTATGCTATTGGCTTGCATGTATTAGCTATTATTGTTTATAGAATAAAAGGCAAACCGCTAGTTAAGGCGATGATCACAGGCTCAAAAGAGTTAAAAGCGGATGACTCTGAGGCTAAAGTAACTAAAGCGTCTTGGCCTGCGTGGTTAATATTTATATCTTTATTGGTGTTGCTGGTATTTACGTGGGCGAAAGAGCCTTTAACTTATTTGTTTAGTTAAAAATACATTAAACCAACCTTAAAGGGTTGGTTTTTGTTTTTGGTTGCATTCTTTTGTTTGATTGTTATGCGGGGTCGAATTATAATCGCCGCATTGCTGGCAAACTAGCCGAAAGGTTAGGACGCAAAGTTTCCGGTCTAAGGCTTTTTAAAAGCTATGGTAGCGGGACTACTGCATAATGTGTTGTTATGTATCACTTGCCCTCAGTGTATTTTTTGTGTATCCATAGTGTATGGATAAGATTTTGTAACTCTTAAGGTGTTGCCGTGTTTATGCATACGTCGTTGGCCTGTGGAAAGTGGTCAACAATAGGTTGCTTAAATCATCATACCCAATTATTTATTGGTGATGTGGTGAGTGTAATCTTTTACGACATGCAAGGAGAGCTGGTTAGTTTATCATTTGATTACAAGATCACCTCGCTTGAGCAAGGTGAGCCTCACGCATGGCCACGTTTAGTTGCCGAGCATATTAATGTGCATGTTCCTCTGGTTAGCGCAGGTAAAATGACCGAACAGGGTTTAATTGTAGCCTATAGAAATAATGAAATTTTTGCTTTGCAAAGCAGTGGTATATGTAAAGCACACGTCGACTTTCATTGTATTGCAAAATGCGATGAGCGTGTTGTTAAGAACCTTGATACTTATGATTACGTGTACCCTGAAAATTGTGAAAACTATAATGCGGGTACAAAGGTATTGCAGCCAAAAACTGGGCATGTATATCAATGCAGGCCTTGGCCATTTAATGAGTTTTGCCGCACGAATGACGATAATAAGTCTATGTTCGAACCTGGTGTAGGGCAAAGCTGGGCTATGGCATGGCAGCAAATATAAAGCTTAAATTATCTTCCCAAAGGTATAGCGGTTTTAGTAATGAAGCGTTTACCGTTTTAGCCCATCCAACTATTGGGTGGGCTTTTTTATTTTTATGATAAACTGCAAATCACATTATTTTTTTAATTGGTTTTGTTGTGTCTCGTCCTGTCTACTCTTTAAGTTTATTACCTAATTTCCCGATTGCTAAACAGCAAGCCCATACATTAAGTACTCATAATAAGATACGTACCGATAATTACTATTGGATGCGTGATGACGATCGCCAGGATGAGCAAGTACTTGCGCATTTACATGCTGAAAATGCGTACTGCGATGAACAGTTAGCTGCTATGAAGCCACTACAAAATACACTTTTTGAAGAGTTAAAAGCACGCATTGTAAAAGATGATAATTCGGTACCCGTTAAAGATGGGAAATACTGGTATCACTCAGAAGTTCGTGGTGATGATGAATACTCGCGTCACTATAGAAGTACGAGTATAAAGGCCGATAATAAAGAGCTTTTACTCGATGTGAATGTCTTAGCTGAAGGATTTGAGTTTTTTGAGCTGGGCGAAGTCGCACTAAGTCCATGCGAGCAGCTTATGGCTTACTCTGAAGATACTGAAGGTCGTCGTATTTATAATGTTCGCTTTAAAAGCTTAGCGACCGGTGAAATGCTACCTGATGTACTTGAAAATACAGAAGGACAAGTTGTTTGGGCTAACGACAATAAAACTGTTTTTTATGTAAAAAAAGATTTAAAAACGCTATTAGGATACCAAGTATTTAGGCATGAGCTTGGCTGCGAGCAAAGCCAAGACGTAATGGTCTACGAAGAGCAAGACAGCAGCTTTTTTATGGGGCTTGGTAAAAGCCGCGATGAAAGCTTAATTATTATTGATTTAGCATCGACAGAGACCAATGATACATGGGTGCTTGATGCTAATAAGCCCACTGGCGAATTTAAAGCATTAATGCCGCGTGAAGATGGCCACGAGTTTGACGTAGATAAGCTAGGTGACACATTTTATATTGTGACTAACTGGCAAGCTAAAAACTTTAGATTAATGACGGCAACAAACGAAACAATTGCTGATAAAACACAATGGGTTGAGCATACAGCTCACAGAGAGAATGTACTGCTTGAAGGTGTAGAGTTATTTAATGACTTTTTAGTATTGAGTGAACGCGAGCAAGGGCAAGCTCGATTTGTAGTTGTTAATAGGCAAGGGGATCGTATGGCACTTGAGTTTGCCGATCCTTGTTATTATGCTGCAATAGCAATGAACCCAGAGCCAGACACAGGCACTGCGCGTATTTATTACTCAAGTTTAACAACACCAGGTTCTTTATATGATGTTGATTTAGCAACTGGCGAAAAAACACTACTTAAACAGCAAAAAGTACTCGGTAGTTTTAATGCCGATGACTATCAGTCTGAGCGATTAATGGTAACTGCTCGCGACGGAGTTAAAGTACCCGTATCAGTTGTTTATCGAAAAGACAGCTTTAAAAAAGATGGCTCAAATCCGTTATTTCAATACGGTTATGGTGCGTATGGCTATACGATTGATCCAAGTTTTTCAAGTTCATCGCTGAGCTTGCTCGATCGTGGTTTTGTTTATGTAATAGCACATGTTCGAGGCTCTGAAATGCTAGGTCGCGAGTGGTACGAACAAGGTAAAAAAGAGCATAAACAAAATAGCTTTAGTGACTTTACTGATGTGACAAAAGCGCTTGTTGCACAAGGCTATTGTGATAGCAGCAAGGTGTTTGCCTCAGGCGGCAGTGCTGGTGGTTTATTAATGGGGGCGGTTGTAAACCAAGCACCAGAGTTATATTGCGGTGTTGGCTGTCATGTACCATTTTTAGACGTATTAACCACGATGCTTGATGAAAGTATTCCGCTCACAACAAATGAATACGATGAATGGGGTAATCCAAATGAGCCTCAGTTTTATGATGTAATTGAAGCTTATTCGCCGTATGACAATATTCGCGCCCAAAACTATCCGAACATACTCGTTACTACCGGTCTTCATGACTCACAAGTGCAGTATTGGGAGCCTATGAAGTGGGTTGCAAAAATGCGTGAACTTAAGACTGATAGTAATATTTTAGTATTTAAAACCGATATGGATGCAGGGCACGGTGGTGCATCAGGTCGCTTTAAAAGTTTAGAGGAAAAAGCACTCGAAATGGCCTTTTTTATTGCTTTATTAAATTAACTGCAAAATCGGAAAATTGTATTATCCTATATATAGAAGTTGATATATGTAAGGCGATTTATGTTTGGTGCACATGGTGAATTTCAAATTTGTTCACAGCCCCCTCAGATGTATTTAGAATTGAAAGGGAGCTTTAATAATGAAGGCATTACGCTGTTAACTAATGGAGTTGTTCAGGAGTTGAGCACTCACCCTGAAAATACGATTAAGTTTATGGTTGTTAATTTAAAAGAGTTTGAGCTGTTAACTTTGGATGGCCTCGATTCATTAGAGGCCTATTTTGCCGGTGTAAAAGAACGTGGCTATCAACGAGTTGACTATATAAACATTAATATCATAGCTAAAAATATGTTTGAAAAAGTATGGAAAAATAGCGATGTAGAAGTTAATTTTTATAAAGATACCGACAGCTATTTATTAGTGCACCCAAATGACAGTTATATAAAACAGAACTGGTAATTAATATGAGTATTATAAACCGCTATTGAAGAGGGCTTATAATACTCTCTAAACACCCTTTATAGCGCCGTGAAAGGATTAAACACATATCGTTTTTCAGTCTTACTCTATAATCGCAACTGTCAGTAGGCATCAGTTCGCAAATAGCTTGTTTTCTTACCAGCGTAGAGCGATGAATGCGAACAAATCCTTCAGGTTCTAGTTGTTGTTCAATATTTTTCATGGTTTCGCGATGTAGTACCGGCGTATTACCTTGGGTAAAATGCAGCTCTACATAGTTGCCCGCGCCATTAATCCAAATAATATCATTTATATCAATTAGCCTTACCTTACCTACATCTTTAACCACAATGTGTGATGATGGCTTTGCAGCTTGTGTGCTTTGCTGGTATTGGCGTTCGGCCACACTTGCAATCGGGCAAAGGTGAATCAGCTTATCAAAGCATTTATCAATACGTGATGCAGTTGAATCTAATATTAAAAAATCTACAGCGCCAACTTCAAAGGCAAAACTCGCAAAATGTCCCGATTGAGCAATAATGACTAACTTCAGCTTTTTAGCAAGCTCTGTTAAATGCACTATTTGCATCGGGTCAGCTAGGTTGGTTAGTTCGTAAAACAGTACATTGTATTGATCTGTGTCTATTTGATCTAATCTATTTGTTTGAAGAAAAGATTGAGATTCAAAGTGCCGGTGATCTTGCACGCGCTTTGTTAAAAATGTTGCAAACTTAGTGTTACTAACAAAAGTTAATGCATGAAAAGAAGCGATCATTATTTTATATCTCTTGCTGTATATAATAATAAAGACCGTGCTTAGCGGAAAAACTGTTATGAAAAGTACAATATATTTATAAAATAATTGTGACGTACTAATTCATCCCATAAAAGCTGCTATTCGTACCAAAGACTACGCCTCATAAATAATGCCCGTAGAGTGTTTAAATAAATCCCCTTACTGTAATCCGCGAAGTAACCATTTAGTTACAAAAATAACAATTCAGGGGAATTATATGGCATTAACTAACAAAGGTAGCGCGCGATTATTTAAAAAATCGTCGTTAACAGTTGCGCTAAGCAGCGCGATACTTGCAAGCTTTTCATTTCAAGGTGTGGCTGCAGAAGATGACGAAATAACTAAAATAGAACGCGTACAAGTTACAGGTTCTCGTATTCGTTCAGCTGAGGCAATGTCATCGGCTCCTATTCAAGTTGTAGATAGTGCTGCTATTGATGCATCAGGGTCGTTAAATATTCAAGACTTATTATTAGAGAACCCTGCATTTGGTACACCAGCTATTAGCCGTACTAACTCAAACTTTAATACCGCAAGTGCGGGTGTTGCTACTGTTGATTTACGTAATTTAGGCTCTAACCGCACATTGGTTTTAGTGAATGGTCGTCGTTATGTATCAGGTGTACCAGGTAGCTCTGCTGTCGATTTAAATACTATTCCGAGTCAATTCATCGAACGTGTTGAAATTATGACAGGTGGTGCTTCATCTGTTTATGGTTCTGACGCTGTTGCTGGTGTAGTTTACTTTGTACTAAAAGATGATTTTGAAGGTATTGAATTCGAAGGCCAATATGGTGAATCAAGCGAAGGCGATGATGAATCACGCCAATTTAACTTTACCTCAGGCTTATCAAGCTCAGATGGTAAAGGGCACGCGATGTTCCATCTTGGGTATTCTGATCAAGGTGCTGTTTTTTCACGTGACCGTGACCGCTCGGCAGTAGACCAATTTTCAGGTATCTTCTTTGAAGATGATCCAGTAGCAAACCCGGGCTCTGTATTTGATGCTGTAAGCCCATTTTTATCTTCATTTCCGCCACAGGGTCGCTTTAGCGCTGGGGATGAAACATTTACGTTTAATGATGCAAACACCCTACAAAACTCGTTTAGTACTAACGGTGGCGATGGCGTAGCTGCAAATGGTTTTAACCGAAGTGGCGTACGTACGATAGCGATACCTACAGAACGTTACTTATTTGCCTCAAATGGTAGCTACGAGCTAAGCGACAAGCATAGCTTTTTTTATGAAGGTACTTACGCTGCAACAACAACCGTTTCTGAATTAGAGCCATTTCCTTTTGCCTCTGACGACATCTATGCAAATGGCCAAGTACCAATTGAATTTAATGTAAACGGTGAAATATTGCGTAACGCATTTGTACCTGATGATATATATAACGCAGCAACCGACACCGACGGTGATGGTATGCGTGATATCTTTTTTGCAAAGCGCTTAAGTGATATCGGTAACCGTGGAGCACGAGCTGAGCGTGATACATTCCGTTTAGCACTAGGCTTTCAAGGTGAAATAGCAGATGGTTGGTTCTACGATACTTACTATGTATACGGTAAAACAAAAGAGCAGCAAGTTTCTGGTGGTTTAGTTAACGTACAAAGCTTTCGTCAAGGTTTAGAAGCTGTTATCGATAGCCAAGATTTAGATGGCGATGGTATTACTGATGAGGCTATTTGTATCGATGCGACAGCACGTGGCTTTAACTGTGCGCCGGTAGACATTTACGGTTTCAATTCGCTATCGCAAGGTGCTATTGATTTTGTAAGTGCACCTAGCTCACTTTCAACGTCGGTTGAGCAAGAAATCATTGGTGGTAATATTTCAGGTGATTTATTTTATTTACCGGCAGGTACGGTAGGTATCGCTGCTGGTTTTGAATACCGTGAAGAGTTCTCACGTAGTGAGTTTGATGCTCTACAGCAAGCTGGCCTTAATGCGGGTAATGCAATTCCAGCAACAGAAGGCTCGTTTGATGTAACTGAATATTATGTAGAAGCAAACATCCCCGTGCTTGATTCTGTAACAATGAATGCAGCAGTTCGTTTGTCTGACTACTCAACAGTAGGCAATACCGAAAGTTGGAACGTGGGTGTAGATTGGGAAGTAATGGATAGCTTACGTTTACGTGCTACCCGTGCACGTTCAACACGTGCTCCAAATATCGATGAACTATTTTCTCCACCTTCACAAACTTTCCCAAGTGGTTTAAACGATCCATGTTTAGGTGTTACTAATAGTGGCGGTGGTGCTGCAGGTGATGCTTGTCGTACAGATGTTGGTGTTACAACTAATATCGCCTCAAATGGCGAGTTCACGCTTAACCAGTCTGACTTACAAGGTATTAGTGGTTTTAACCGTGGCAATCAAGATTTAAAAGATGAAGTTGGTGACTCTGTAACAGTAGGTTTAGTATTTACACCAGAAAATCTAATATCAGGCCTAGACATTACGCTTGATTACTTTGATATCGAAATTACAGATGCAATCGTATCAACACCTCGTCAGTTTATTCTTGACCAATGTTATGGTGGTGGCGATACAAGCTTTTGTGACTTTGTAACTCGTCGTAGTGCGCCATCAGGTAATAATAGTGCTGGTTCACTAGAGTTTATTGACAGTGGTGTATCTAATAGTGGTGGTTTAGGTACAGAAGGTGTTGATTTAACACTAACGTACTCTACTGATATTGGCCCAGGTGCGTTTAGAACTCGCCTTGCTTATACTTACCTAATCGATGGTTATAGCATTCCACTTCTTGGCGCTGATAAAGATGAGTTTGCTAGAGAAATTGGTGCATCAGAGCATAAAGCTAACTGGAACTTTGGTTATAAACTTAACGACTTTGATTTTAACTGGAGCTTAACTTACATTGGCGCTGCAGACTTTGATGATCAATTCTTAAGTGGTTTTGGTATTGCTCCAGGTGGAGTAGGGATTGGTTCAGTGACATATCATGATGTTCAAGCAAGTTACCATATCAGCGATTCAACAGAGCTTTACGCTGGTGCGAGTAACTTATTTGATAAAGAGCCACCACGAATTTTATCGGGTGTAAGTGGTTCAAGCACGGGTACTGAAACGGATGCAGGTACGTATGACCCAATTGGGCAATCATCCTACATTGGTTTTAGAAGTAAATTCTAACCAACAATAACGATACTAACTATAGTTACTTAATTAGTTACGTTCACAAAGCCTCAGTATTGCTGGGGCTTTTTTATTGGAAAAAATAATGCGGCAGTAATTTTTTATACATCGTTTATCCCAATATATAAGTATTGTGCCCACTTAAACCAAAAACAACGCCACTGGTAACAGGGGCGTTGTTTAGTATGGGGAGGAGGCTAATATAGTAACCGAATCGCTTGGTTATTTAACGATTTATCCCTATTTGTGCCCTCTTCATTGAGGGTTTTTTTTTGCTTAACTTTAGTCTAAGTAAGCTTTTAACATCCAAACCAGCTTTTCTTGCTCTGAGATGTAATCACTCATTAGTGAGGCTGTACCTTCATCGTCTGCATCACCAGCTTGAGTTAAAATTTCACGCTGCATGTGAATTAATGTACTGTAACCAGCAAGTAGGTTCTCTACGGCTGTAACGCCATCACTAATACCTTTAGCTTCTTTAATTTTACTTACTTCAAGGTAATCAGAAAATGCATGTAGAGGTGCGCCATCTAACGTTAAAATACGTTCTGCAACTTCATCTACTTTTAGAAGTAATAAGTTATAAATTTCTTCAAACTTAACATGTAGTTCAAAAAAGTTACGGCCTTTAATATTCCAGTGAAAACCACGCGCATTCATGTACTGAATTTGGTAGCTGCTTAATAGCGTATTGAGTGATTTTACAATGTCATCACTTTTAGCACTGTTTAGACCTATTGCGTTTACCTGTGACATAACTTGCTCCTTGAATAACCGTTGATTTGTGAACTTGTGATAAGTATTACTAATTTCGATAAATTAGTAAATTCGTTTAAATGTATCTAGTTAATAGTTTTAACCTATTAGCTGTTTTTGATACCTGTATTCACTTTAGACTATTAATAGAAATGGGACTGATTAATAAAAATACTACCCCTCAAAAATAAATAAAACTCAAAAGTATATAAATCATGATCTAAAACAAATTTTATTCAAGGTAATAGCTTAGGTATTTTTTTATTGATGTAGGTCAAAAATCATTCATCCTAACGGCGCATAATAATATTGTCGAAATAATTAGGAGAGATAACATGCATGCAAAAACAGCAAAACAAAATAAAGCAGAGTTAATTGTGGTAGGAATTGCAGTCATCGCATTTGTGCTTGGGTTAGTAGCGCACTTAGCGGGTGCAAGCTTTGCGAACTCAGATTTTTTTGGCTACATTGCGGCGCCGATTCCACTTATATTGGCAGTGGTATTTTTAATTAGTTATAAAATAGCAGCCAATGCTGAGGATTAATCTTTCTCGTTTAAGCACTTTAAAATGTAATCGAGTACTTGGCGCGAGTAAATCATACTGGTATGGCTTAAATGAAACACTTTGTGTTCGGCCATACCTTTAAGTTTGGTTTCATCTAGTAATACGGTGCCATCTGACTGGCTACCTTTGACTATTAAAGGCATAAGCCCAATAGGTAAATCGCCTGCGATACTATAAAGCTTAGCTTTAAAAGGCCAATTACCATTTTTAGTAAGCAAAAACTCAACACTATTTTTTAAAAATGATTCAAACCCTTTTTGCTTCATTTTTTGCGCTATATGGCTGCCTTTATGTGGAGTACCCAGTGTAATTACCTTCGTAATATTCTGGCTAGCAGGAGAGTTTGCCTCTAGGTAAGCACGTGCAATAAGCCCTCCCATTGAGTGGCATACAAGCGCTGCAGGTTCGTTAGAAATACACTCATCAATTTGTGCAAATATGGTATCGCGGTGAGGGTCGAGCGTATTGTAGGTAATGTTTAATACCGTCATACCCGACTCTTCAAGTCGTGAACAAAGTGGGCGCATAACAAAGCCAGACATATACAAGCCATGTAAAACAATAACGTGTTTAACTTTCATATGCTCCCTAATACCAATTTTATTAAAAACATGATCATCCTAGCGTATTAAATAATCCGCTACCTGCGTTAAAAATTATTTATATAAAACAGCTATATATCATAATTTTCGCCTTGTTATCGACTTATTTATTTGTCGCTATAATACATAACTAATTTAATGCAATTGGTATAACTACCGTAATTACATTAACTTTAGCGGTTTTATTTCAATATTGGTTTTATCGGTATTTACCCATACTTCACCATCTTGAATGGTAATGGCGAGCTTAATTCCACGATCAACCAAAGCAGCAAGTGCTTGTGTTGCTGCGTAATCAAGGCTAAAAATACTTAGATTTTTAAATTCATACAATTTAGGTTGATGTTTTTGCCACCAAATTGCTTGATTGTTTTCACCATAAGTATACAGCACCACTTTTTTAGATTTATTACAGGCTTTTTTAAGGCGTTTCTCATCTGGTAAGCCAAGTTCAACCCATAGTTCTATTTCTTCACTATAGCTTACATGCCAAAGTTCAGGCTCATCATCAGCACTTAACCCTTTAGTAAATTCTAAACCATCACAGCTATTTAGCGCAAAAGCGAGTAAGCGAATCATCAACCTTTGGTCGGTTTCTGATGGGTGTTGAGCCAAGGTTAAATTAAAATCTTGATAAACGTGGCGGTCCATATCGCTAAGCGATAACTGCACTTTCATAATGGTGGATTTAAGAGCCATAACAACTAATCTGAAAAAATTTGCGCCAGTATAGCGCAATTAAATGAATTGCCAGTTAAAATAGCGGTTAATTATACGTTAGGAGTTAAAAATGGCTATCCAGTGGTTCCCTGGGCACATGAATAAAGCCCGCAATGAAATTAAAGAAATAATGCCACAAATGGATGTGATCATTGAAGTGCTTGATGCGCGCATTCCCTACAGTAGTGAAAACCCGATGGTGGCAACCTTGCGTGAAGGTAAGCCGGTCATCAAAATTTTGAACAAAGCTGATTTAGCTGATCCTAAAATGACTCAAATCTGGAAAGATTATTTTGAGCAAGAAAACGGTGTTAAAGCGATTTCTTTTGGGCATGATAAAGCAGCTGAAGTACACCGTATTAATGAGCTTTGTAAAAAGCTAGTGCCACATAAAGTGGGTGCAGATAAGCAAATTAAAGCCATGATCATGGGTATTCCTAACGTGGGTAAATCTACGTTAATTAATGTATTGGCTGGGCGTATAGTTGCAAAAACAGGTAATGAGCCTGCTGTTACTAAAGCGCAACAACGCATTAAGCTTGAAGACGGTATTATGCTTTACGATACGCCAGGTATGTTGTGGCCAAAAGTAGAAAACGAAAACTCAGGTTATCGCTTAGGCGCCACCGGTGCCATTCGTGATACAGCACTTGAGTATGAAGAAGTAGCAAGTTACACAGCTGAGTACCTATTGCGTGCATACCCTGAGTTATTAAAAGGGCGTTATAAAATAGATGAATTACCAGAAAGTGATTGGGAATTTGTTGAAATGGCGGGGAAAAAACGCGGCTGTATTCGTGGTGGCAATCAAATAGACACATACAAAATGTCTGAAATACTAATCAACGAATTACGCGACGGTATTATTGGCCGTATTACTATGGAAACCCCGCAAATGCGTGAGGAAGAAGAAGTAATGGTTGCTGGTTTACGCGCTGCAGCAGAAGCTAAAAAGGCAGCTAAAGAAGAAGAGAAAAAACAACGCCGAGCACGCGCACGTAAAAACCGTCGTTAATTGATTTAGTTTAATTTAACCAACTAAATTACAGACATAAAAAAAGCCCGTAAGGGCTTTTTTAGTTTCATATCTACCGTCACCGATATGAGCAATGTAGCAAGTAAAATAGTAGGGCGGTTACTCATCATCAACATCAAGGGGCGTTGCGGTTCATAACAAGTAACCATAGCTGTTTACGTGCGCCACACGTTGTTTCAGGGTCGAGAAACAAATCAATTCATTCCTTAACAAGTGGTATGCAATCCGTCTTGTTGATATTGATTATCAGTTAGATCTAACTGCCTGTCAACACCTAAATACAAATAATTCTTATTATTGATAGGTTTGTTTTTTATTCATATATAAATCGGCTAGTGAGTACTAAAGTACATGCTTAATTTCATAAAAATTTAGACTCATGCGGCGGTACGTTAAAAATTGGTGAGTCAGACCTACTTGGTGCAAGACTAAGTGTTTATATTCCAAAATAATAAGAGCATTAAACATGACTTATTCAGTAGTAATAATTGAAGACGAAGTAGAGGTAGCACAGCTTTTAGCGCAGTACTTGTTATTACCAAATGGTATTGCAGGCAATCAAACGCCAAAGCAAAGTTTAAGGCAAGCACAGTATCAGGTAGTGGGCAGCATTGCAGGTAATTTAAGCACGGCAACAGCTTTGCTGCATGCAATTGAACCTGATTTAATTTTACTCGATATACACCTGCCTAATGGTAATGGCTTAGATTTGTTAACTGATTTACGACGACGAACAATTAAAAGTGAAGTTATGCTGCTCACGGCTGCAAAAGAGGTTGAAACCCTTGAAAAAGCAATGCAGTTACGCGCATGCGACTTTTTAGTTAAGCCATTAATGTTAAACCGACTAGATCAAGCACTTGCACGTTTTGAATCACGTCAGCAATGTTTTTCTGATGCAAGTGAAGTAACGCAGTCAATGGTTGATACGTTATTTGGCTCAAAGCAGCAAACCAACACGTTTGTTCGTTTACCAAAAGGGGTCGACCAACTTACCCTGCAAAAAATACATGATGCTTTTGTAGAGCACGCAACCACTGCATTTACTGCTCAGCAAATGGGCGATTTGGTCGGTGTTAGTCGCTCTACAGCACGTCGTTACTTAGAGTATTTGCTTGAATCAGGTAAGTTAACAGCGGATCAAAGTTACGGCAGTATTGGCCGCCCTGAACGTTGCTATAAAATAGCGAAGTAACTTGGTGTATCTGAAACTTAAGTATTAAACGCTATTAATTTCAATGTCTTGCGATTTTTTTGTTATGTTTGATATTTAATAGATTCTGACGATAAAAAAAATATGTTGAATTGATTGCATTTTAAGCGGCTTGTATGGTGATGTTCGCATTAAGTGATGTTATACTCCTGCCGAATAATTTATCGACTTTATTAAGAGTAAAATTAATGGCAGATTTATCGAAGTACAGAAACATTGGTATTTTCGCGCACGTTGATGCGGGTAAAACCACAACTACTGAGCGTATCCTAAAGCTTACAGGTACTATCCACAAAAGCGGTGAGACACATGATGGTGAATCGACTACCGATTTCATGGAGCAAGAAGCTGAGCGCGGTATTACTATCCAGTCTGCGGCAGTAAGCTGTTTCTGGAAAGATCACCGTTTTAACGTTATCGATACTCCTGGACACGTTGACTTCACCGTTGAAGTTTACCGTTCACTTAAAGTATTAGATGGCGGTGTGGGTGTATTCTGTGGTTCTGGTGGTGTTGAGCCACAATCAGAAACTAACTGGCGCTACGCGAATGAGTCAGGTGTTGCACGTATCATCTTCGTAAACAAATTAGACCGTATGGGTGCTGATTTTTACCGTGTAACAGCGCAAGTACAAAAAGTACTTGGTGCTACTCCACTTATCATGACTTTACCAATCGGTATTGAAGACGAATTCATAGGTGTTGTTGATGTTTTAAACAAAAAAGCATATGTTTGGGATGAGACTGGTCTTCCAGAAAACTACACTATTGAAGACGTTCCTGCAGACATGGTAGAGAAAACTGATGAATACCATGAAATGCTTATCGAAACTGCTGTAGAGCAAGACGATGACCTAATGGAAGCGTACATGGAAGGTGAAGTACCTTCTATCGAAGATATCAAGCGTTGTATCCGTAAAGGTACTCGTGACCTTGCTTTCTTCCCTACTTACTGTGGTTCTGCGTTCAAAAACAAAGGTATGCAATTAATTCTTGATGCTGTTGTTGACTACTTACCTGCTCCAACAGAAGTTGATCCTCAACCTCTTATGGATGAAGAAGGTAACGAAAATGGCGAATTCGCAATCGTATCTGCTGACGAACCTTTCAAGGCGCTAGCATTTAAGATAATGGATGACCGTTTTGGTGCATTAACTTTCGTACGTATCTACTCAGGTAAGCTTAATAAGGGTGACACTATCCTTAATGCGTTTACTGGTAAAACTGAGCGTGTTGGCCGTATGGTTGAGATGCAAGCAGATGAGCGTAAAGAGCTTACTTCAGCACAAGCTGGTGACATCATTGCTATCGTAGGCATGAAAAATGTGCAAACTGGTCACACTCTATGTGATCCTAAGCACCCAGTAACACTTGAGCCAATGGTATTCCCAACTCCAGTAATCTCGATTGCTGTACAGCCTAAAGATAAAGGCGGTAATGAGAAAATGGGTGTTGCTATCGGTAAAATGGTTGCAGAAGATCCATCTTTCCAAGTTGAGACTGATGAAGATTCAGGCGAAACTATCCTTAAAGGTATGGGTGAGCTTCACTTAGATATCAAAGTTGATATCCTTAAGCGTACTTACGGTGTAGACCTTATCGTTGGTCAACCACAGGTTGCTTACCGTGAAACTATCACTCGTGAAATCGAAGATAGCTACACGCATAAGAAACAATCTGGTGGTTCTGGTCAGTTTGGTAAAATCGACTACCGCATCAAGCCAGGCGAAGTTGCTTCAGGCTTCACGTTTAAATCATCAGTTGTTGGTGGTAACGTACCTAAAGAATTCTGGCCTGCAGTTGAGAAAGGCTTTAAGTCAATGATGGGCGAAGGTGTTCTAGCTGGCTTCCCAGTATTAGACGTTGAAGTTGAACTTTTTGACGGTGGTTTCCATGCCGTGGATTCATCTGCAATCGCGTTCGAAATCGCTGCTAAAGGTGCTTTCCGCCAATCAATCCCTAAAGCGGGCGCACAACTTCTTGAGCCAATCATGAAAGTTGACGTGTTCACTCCAGAAGATCACGTTGGTGACGTAATCGGTGACCTTAACCGTCGTCGTGGTATGCTAAGCGACCAAGAAGCTGGTTTAACTGGCGTTCGCATTAAAGCTGACGTTCCGTTATCAGAAATGTTCGGTTACATTGGTTCACTACGTACAATGACATCTGGTCGTGGTCAGTTCTCTATGGAGTTCTCACACTACGCACCATGTCCACAAAACGTAGCTGACACAGTAATCGCTGCAGAAAAAGAGAAAAAAGCTGCTAAGTAATTAGCTCCTTAACTCTCTAAAAAAACCCGCACATGTTGCGGGTTTTTTATTGCCTATATTTTGGTTTTATTTTTTATAGTTTTTTATAACTGCTCTTTATTATTAATTAGTCCTATATTTTTAATCCTAGATTCAAATTGTAAGTGCATAACTTGTTTTGGCTAGATTAAGTGGTCAGTTGCTCATAAGCTAACTACTTTTTCTCCGGCAAGAGATTTTACAATGAGACATTACAAACAACTGACC
>NZ_JADYXA010000059.1:0-17752 GCF_015864495.1 Pseudoalteromonas sp. SWYJZ98
TCGTTAATCATAATGTGCCCTCAAACAAGATTTGAAGATCTGATCATGACATTGAGATTTAGTTCAAAAAAATCCCCGCTAATTTCTTAGCAGGGATTTGTGTATAAGAGACAGCTTATAGCGCCTTTTTTAATGCTTGTTAGTTTAATTGGCTTATTAATAAACTAAAGAATGCTTCTTTGTTGTTGCATGTTTGTGCATTTAAAATAAGTTGCTCGCCTAGTGCTAATGTTTGTTTTTGCACTGTAAGGCGCGCATTGTCATCACTAATTCTATCTATATCGCTTACGTGCGCAAGCCCAATAGTACGCCTAATTAACTCAGCACCACAGTAACCAACAGCATCTTGCAATACGTTTTTCATAAAGTATTGCGCATAGCCTACTGGCGCTAATGATTCATCTAATGTTTTAGTGCGTATTAATTCAAGCCATTGCTGCTCAAATAAACTATAGGTGTCTACGATACAGCTAAGTAAATGTGTTTGGTAATTGCGACGTGCTACAAAGTCATCAATATGCCCTGCTTGTGCGCAGTAATTCAATAGTAAATTACCAATAAAAGAGCCAATATCGAACCCAATAGGTCCAAAAAAACCAAATTCTGGGTCAATCATCTTTGTATTATTATAATCAACAAAAATGCTACCGCTGTGCATATCACCATGAAGTAATGTTTGCGGCTTAGATAAAAAATTAGCTTTTAGTTTTGCTATTTCTAACTTTAATGCGTTGTTTTTTTGTATTGCGTCAACTTCGTTTTGTAGTTGTTTTGGGTAGTTATTGCGTTCGTGCTCAATGTACGGATCGCTAAAAAATAAGTCTTCCGTGATTTGGCAAAGCTCAGGATTAGTAAATTGGCTAACGAGTGCTTTTTTAGTTTGCGCGGTTAAGTAAAAATCTGAATTATAAAAGCCGGTGTGGCTTAAGTAGGTCGCTACATGCTGTGCCAATTTAGGGAATTGCTCTGCATTATTTTGTGCAGTACGCAATATTTGTAAATTACCTAAATCTTCTAAAATAGTCAGGGCTTGTATTTCACTATAATGTAAAACATTAGCAGTATAAGCTGGGCAAATAGCACCATGGTTAAGTAAAACTTGTGCTTCTATACGGGCTCTATCAAGTGTTAATGGCCACGACTCACCCACGCAACGCGCGTAAGGCAGAGCTTGCTTTAAAATAACACTATTGTTTTGCTCATCAGTAATTCTAAATACTAAATTAAGATTGCCATCACCAAACTCATATGCCGATAAGGTTTGTCCGGAATCAAAAAAATTACATTGTTTAGATTCAATTAATGTCGATACGTAATCGATAGCGCGCTGTGCATTAAAAGCAACATAGTTAGTCATGGTTTAAATCTCAAAAATCAGCTTTTAAGCATTCTATACTTTTAAATGTTTAGATGTCTACAAGTCTAGCTTGAGAGTTATTCAAAGTGGTGTAAAATAACGTTACGCATTTTTAATACCTTAAGCATTATGCAAAACTTAATCGCAAGCAGTTTAAAATATGAAAACGGGTCGCTTAGTGTGCTCGACCAATATTTACTACCTCACCAGCAGGTATGGCATCAGTGCCATGATGTAGAAACCATGAAAGAGCTGATCATTAACTTAAAAGTGCGTGGAGCCCCACTTATTGGTTTAGGCGCGAGCTTGTTAGTGGCGTATTTAGCTGAGCAAGGGGTAGTGAAAAGTGAGCTTGAAAAAGCAATCAATGAACTAGAAGCCACTCGTCCAACGGCGGTTAATTTAATGCATTGTATGGCGGCATTGCGAAAAGCTTTAACGCAAAGCGATTATGTTGCCGGTATTGTTAGTACTGCTGAGCGGTTGTTTATTGAAGATATTGAGCTGTGTGAACGAATGGCAAATCGTGGTGCCGAGCTTATAAATAGTGGCGACAACATATTAACTCATTGTAATACAGGGGCGCTTGCAACCGCTGGTATTGGTACTGCACTGGGTGTTATTTACAAAGCGCAGCAAAAACATGGCAACGTACATGTGTGGGTTGATGAAACACGACCATTATTACAAGGCGGCCGCTTAACGGCCTTTGAGCTTGAGCGCTGGGAAATACCGTACACATTAATTTGCGATAATATGGCGGCAAGTTTAATGGCTGCAGGTAAGGTGGATAAAATAGTAGTAGGGGCTGATCGTATTGCTGCCAATGGTGATTTTGCTAATAAAGTGGGCACCTATAATTTAGCCGTACTTGCGTATTTTCATAACATTCCATTTTATGTAGTTGCGCCTATTACCACGCTTGATACCAACACCGCGTGTGGTGATGATATAGAAATAGAGCAGCGTAATCCTCAAGAAGTGCGCGGAGTTAGCGGTAGCTTTGGTGAGGCTTTATGGGCACCCACCAATGCTAATGTATATAACCCTGCATTTGATATAACTCCGGCAAAACTGGTTACAGGGTGGGTGTTAGATACAGGTGTGTACAACCAAAGTCAGGTTGAAAATGGCGATCTCATAAAGCTTAAGTAGCTTCGCGATATTTTGGTCCACGTTATGTGTATTCGTGTGGACCAAGGTTTTGAATGACTAACTTATGATAATAACGGAAATTGCTTTGCAATAGACGAGTCAGTGCTTTTTGCTACCCAGCCCTCTGTATTGTTAAATAAGCGAATGGCAGTAAACTCAGGGTCGCTGCCCATATCAAACCAATGCGGGGTAAGTTCAGGCACTGAAATTAAATCGCCTTGTTGGCAAAGTACCTGATAAACCTTATTGCCTAAATGTAGGCAAAATAGCCCTTGGCCTTTTACAAAAAAACGCACTTCGTCTTCACTATGGGTATGTTCAAATAAAAACTTTTTGCGTAGCTCTGATGCGCCAAGATTACCTTTAGCTAGAGATATAACGTCTACTGTTTGATAGCCATTTTCGGCTTTTAACCGATCTATATCGCTTTTGTACGCACTAATAATTTGCTCATGGGTGGTGTGCTGATTAATATCTGCATTTGCTTGCCACTGTTCAAAACGTACGTTTACTTTAGCTAGTTGCTTTGCAATATCATCAGCATTTGATGTGCTTACAAGTGCTTTGCTTGCATCGTTGTCAGCATATATTGTTAATTGACTCATACTAATTGCTCCAATTTAAATTGGCTAAAGTCATTAATATAAGGGTGTGCTTTAGTGCTTGCTTGCCCATCACGAATTAAATGTATTGTTTTTAAGCCGGCAGCTTGCGCGGCATCAAGCTCGCCGGCTACATCACTTAAAAAGAGTATTTCTGCTGCTTTAAACGGTAACAGCTCAACAATGGTGTTATAGGCCATTTGCTCTTGTTTTGCGCCAACTTTGGTGTCAAAAAAGTCAGTAAACAAGCTGCGAATGTCACCATAATCACTGTATTTAAAAAGTAGCTGCTGCGCTTTTACTGACCCTGACGAGTACACATATAAAGCTATATCGCTGTTGTACTGAGCTTGTAAAAAATCAAATGCATCTGGGTATAAATGCCCTTTAAAATCACCGTGTTCATACCCTGTTTGCCAAATTAAGCCTTGTAATTGCTTAAGTGGAGTGATTTTTTTATCTTCATCAATCCAGGTAAGTAAAGTGCTAATGACTTCTTCAATATCGGCGTTTGGCTTTTCGATAAGAGCTTTTATGGCACTAATTTGCTCAGCTACATCTGGCTTATTAGCATTGGCACGTACAAAGGTAGGTAATTGTTTTGCTGCGTAAGGAAACAACACCTCTTTAACAAACGAGATACGGGTTATTGTGCCTTCGATGTCGGTTAAAATGGCTTTAATCATTTAGTTACTCCCGCTTGAATACCTATTATTTTTAAGCGCTCTAGTTCGCAACTAAATAAAAACTCTAAGGCTTCTAGGTGGCGACGAACTTCATCAATATTACGCCCTACTGCATATAAGCCATGGCCACGTATCAGTACGCCGTGCTCTATAGGTGTATGTAAATGATGGTCACTAACCAGCAGGCTTAATCGGTCAATATCTTGATCGTTATCGAAAATAGGAATGCTCAGCGTTTCTAAATGCGAAGTAAAGCCGCTCAGTGCTTTTTGCATTTCATAGCCTGTTAAATCAAGCTGATGCCCTTGGGTAATTTGCGACAGTACGGTAGCGGCTACAGAGTGAGTATGCAAAACACACTGCGCATCAGGTATAAGCTGATACAAACTTAGGTGTAATTGTGTTTCTGCCGATGGTTTTGCAGCTCCTGCTAGGCGCTCGCCTTGGTGATCTAATTGCAAAAAATGCTCTTGCGTCAGTGAGCCTTTATCGTGCCCACTTGCTGTAACAACAAAGCCAGTGCTAGTACGAGCTGAAAAGTTTCCGCCTGTTGCGGGTACCCAGCCTTTTTGGCTAACCCATTTTCCGGCTTCAATAAGTTGTGAAATAGCGGTATTGTTTTGCATACATTCCTCACTAATGAGCGTAAAGTTAATTGTTTTTAGACGGCTATACTTCTGTTTTAAGCAATGATAGCATCGCTTTAAGCGCAAAACCATCATTAAGGGCATCACGTGTTTGAAAGTAAATTACCAAATTTAGGCGTTAGTATATTTAGCCAAATGAGCGGGTTGGCTAATGAGTTTTCGGCAATTAATCTCTCTCAAGGCTTTCCTGAGTTTGATGCTCCTGATCTTTTAAAAACGCAGTTAAATTATTATGTGCAGCAGGGCGTTAATCAATATTCACCTTCAAGTGGTGTACCACGATTACAGCAACAAATTGCTGATTTAGCAAAGCGCAAATATGCAGCTGATATAAACGCAGCTGATCAAGTTACTGTTACCTCAGGTGCAACAGAGGCATTGTTTGTGGCTATTCAAACAATTGTGCGCCCAAGTGATGAAGTGATTGTATTTGACCCTGCATATGACTCTTACCAACCGGCAATTGAACTCGCTGGTGGAAAGTCGGTACACATTGCTTTAAGTGCGCCAAATTACACTATTGATTGGCAAGTAGTAAGCCAAGCTATTACTAAAAATACCCGTGCAATTATTATTAATACGCCTCATAACCCAAGCGGTAAAATATTACAGCCACAAGATATAAAAGCGCTTAAAGAGTTAGTTGGTACTCACAATTTGTATGTAATAAGCGATGAGGTATATGAGCACATTACGTTTGATGAACAACCGCATTTAAGCGTATTACGCGATGATGAATTATTTGCCAAAAGCTTTGTTGTATCGAGTTTTGGTAAAACGTTTCACAGCACGGGCTGGAAAATGGGTTACTGTATTGCACCTGCCGATTTAGCTGTCGAATTTAGAAAAATTCATCAGTACGTTACGTTTTCAAGTTTTACCCCCGCACAGCATGCGCTTGCCGATATGCTCGAGCAGCAAGGTGAGCATATAGATGAGCTAAGCGGGTTTTATCAGCAAAAACGCGACTTATTAGCGAGTCATTTAAGTAACAGCCGTTTTAAAATTTTACCTAGCCAAGGCACTTACTTTTTATTGTTAGATTACAGCGATGTATCGGATTTAAACGATGTTGAATTTTGCCATTGGTTAGTTGAGCAAGCCGGTGTTGCGGCTATTCCGTTAAGTGTTTTTTATCAAAATCCACCAACCGACAAAGTAATTCGTTTATGCTTTGCTAAAAACGACAACACTCTCATAGAGGCTGCGCAAATATTATGTCAACTTTAACCATTACAGCATTGCAAAGCTCGCTTTATTGGCTTGATAAAGATGCTAATTTAGCCATGTTTAATAAGCAGCTTGAAGCAATTACGCATCAGCCCGATCTTATTTTACTGCCCGAAACATTCTCGACTGGCTTTGCTATCAATTTAGATTGTGCAGAGCCTGAAAACGGTAAAGTACTGACGTGGTTAAAGGCGCAGGCTCATAAACATAATGCGGTTATTGCGGGTTCGGTACTTGTTGCACAAGGCGATAAAAAAGCGAATCGGTTTTATTGGGTAAAACCCGATGGTGAGGTGAGTTATTACGATAAGCGCCATTTATTTCGCTTAGGCAGCGAGGGCGATTACGTTGTAGCAGGGCAAGCGCGCAAAGTTTTTGAAATCAATGGTTTTAAACTATTACCGCAAGTATGCTATGACCTGCGCTTTCCGGTATTTCAACGTAATAATAACGACTACGATGTAATGATAAACGTAGCAAATTGGCCTGCTGTACGCCGCCATATTTGGGATACGTTACTTATGGCGCGTGCAATGGAAAACCTATGTTACGTAGTAGGTGTTAATCGCGTGGGGGAAGACGGTAATGGTGTGGCGCACAATGGCGGTACAGCGGTATACGACTTCAAAGGCGATGCATTAACTAAAGCGCAAGATGACGCAGAGCAACTAGTTACTATAACACTTGAAAAAGCGCCACTGGATGAGTTTAAAGCAGCGTTTCCTGCCTATTTAGATGCAGACTCTTTTACATTAATATAAACACGTTAATTTAGCGCAGAGCCAATAAAGTGTTAAAATAATCGCTGATATTTTTGTTGGCGGCTAATGTACATTATGAACACTTTAATCACTCCTGTAATTTTAGCAGGTGGCATAGGCTCTCGCTTGTGGCCGCTTTCTCGCCAAGCAATGCCTAAACAATTTTTACCACTACTAAATGAAAACACGTCATTGCTACAAAGTACGTTGGCGCGTGTTTCTGATGAGTTGTTTGATAATGCTATTTTAGTGTGTAACGAGCAGCACCGATTTATTGCCGCCGAGCAGGCTGAAAGCTCAATTCCTACTGCGTTATTACTCGAACCTAAAGGTAAAAATACCGCGCCTGCCATCGCATTAGCCGCCCACTATGCACTACAAAATGGGATTACTGGTCCGCTATTAGTGATGCCTGCCGATCATCATATTAAAAACTTTGATGTATTAACGGCTAAGCTCCCTGAAGTTGTAAAACTTGCTGAGCAAGGAAAGCTAGTGACGTTTTCGATTACTCCTACAGAGGCGCATACTGGCTATGGTTATATAAAACAAGGCGCGGCTATTGCTGGAACGGGTTGTTACGATGTTGCACAATTTAAAGAAAAGCCTGACTTAGATACAGCGAACCGTTATTTAGCTCAAGGTGGTTATAGCTGGAATAGCGGCATGTTTTTATTTACCCCCACAGCCTACTTAAAAGAGCTCGAGCGGTTTGCGCCAAAAATAGCAACGAGTGTCGCTGCAGCGGCGCAATTTACCAAAGATTTAGGGTTTACCCGCCCAAGCAACAGTGCGCTTGAACACTGCCCAAGCGATTCAATTGATTACGCCATTTTAGAGCGCAGTAATAACGTAGTTGTTATGCCTGTTGATTTAAAATGGAGTGATGTAGGTAGTTTTTCATCCCTTGATGCGCTTACAAAAAAAGATGAAAACGGTAATAGCTTAAATGCTAATTATATGGCTCAAAAAAGCACTAATAACTTAGTTATTAACGAGGCTGAACACACTATTGCCACGCTTGGAGTTAGCAATTTAGCAATTATTCATACTCATGATGCCACGTTAATTGCAAACCAAAATGAGCTAGATTCTCTGCCTTTGTTGCTTAAGAAAATTGCTATAACACAGGCTGATAAACTTAATCATCATCAAGTGGTTTTTCGCCCGTGGGGGAATTACCGTACTTTGGTTGAAGGCACTGGCTTTAAAGTTAAAAAAATTACTGTAACCAGCGGTGCTAAGCTTTCGACGCAGCGCCATCAGCATCGCGCTGAGCATTGGGTGGTGGTTTCGGGTATTGCAGATGTGTGTATTAATGAGCAAGCGTATACGCTAACGCACGACCAATCGTGTTATATCGCCGCAAAGCAAATTCATAGTTTGGCTAATAATCAAAAAGAGCCGTTAATAGTTATTGAAGTGCAAACCGGTGCTGTACTTGATGAAAGCGATATAGAGCGATTTGATGATAAATATGGAAGAGGCTAATCATTAGCTTTTTTTAAAGCTAATTCACTATTACTCTAACTGCCCACGCACAAACTTTAAATATTGCTCTAAGCTGCGTTGCCACAGATCTAGCGCTTCATCAAGCATATCGTTATGTGGCTTTTTATCGAGTAAACGGCGCTCTATTTTTTTAAGCTCAATACCATAGCGATTAAAACCAAGTTGCAGAGCGGTACTTGCTTGGCGATGTAAAAGCTTAATGCATTGCTCTGGTTGTTGGTCAATAAGCTTTTGACAGCGAATTAGCTTGTTGCGGGCTGAAAGCACAAATTCATTATAAATTGAAGACACTTCATCTTCACTAAATGAGCTGGTGAGTGTTTCGGCCGCTGTTTTGTCATACAAGGTATCAATAAGCTCTACTGCAATGCTCGCAGTTTGATTAGATTGAGAGTCACTAAGTGCTTGGCGAAGCTTTTCATGCTTAATAGGCTTGCCTACAATGTCTTTTATTCCTAATTCTAAATACTCTTTTACTTCGTCAGGGCTAAGGCTTGCAGTAAATGCGAGTACAGGCGTTCGTTGATTTTTATGATCAATGCGTTTTAGACGTTTAAGTACTTCTTGGCCTGTTAAATCAGGTAGGTTCATATCAAGCAAAACAACATCGAAGTGGTGAGCTTGCATGAGCTCTATGGCACTTTTCCCATCTTTTGCGAGCTTAATTTTGTGTTCATCGTCGGCCATGAATTCTATAGCAATTTTTTGATTTAAATCTAAATCTTCAACCAGTAATACATCAAGACCTGTTAAGTAATCTTTAGTTTGATGGCGCTGCTCTACAAGGCTTAATTCACCTAAAGTAAAAGTAACGGTAAAGCTAAATACACTACCAGTACCAAGCTGGCTGGCTATTTCGAGTCGGCTACTGAGCT
Organism: Pseudoalteromonas sp. SWYJZ98; assembly: GCF_015864495.1. Taxonomy (NCBI): domain Bacteria; kingdom Pseudomonadati; phylum Pseudomonadota; class Gammaproteobacteria; order Alteromonadales; family Pseudoalteromonadaceae; genus Pseudoalteromonas; species Pseudoalteromonas sp. SWYJZ98. The sequence continues at coordinate 8,826 of NZ_JADYXA010000059.1, forward strand.
TTTCAAGCAGGCGGCTAGTAATAGCTAAACCAAGGCCGGTTCCGCCTTTTTCTTTTCCTGCGCTACTTTGTACATAAGGTTCTGTTAAGTAGGCTATCTCGTCATTTTCTATACCTGGTCCTGAATCTTTGACACTAATTTTTATAGTGTGCTCAAGTTGTTTTTCTAATACTAAATCAACCTGAATTTTAACGGTTCCGTGATCTGTAAATTTAATAGCGTTACCGACTAAATTAATAATTATTTGTCTAAGTTTTTGTTGGTCGCAGTAATAACAGGCTTGCTCAGGAATATTATAGATAAGCTCAAATTTTAGCTGCTTTTGCTCGGCCATTGGGCTTAGTAATAAACATAAATTATTAAGCCATGTTTTAAATTCTACATCTTCTTCGTAAAGCGCTTCGTCACTTTGATCTAGGCTCGCGTAATCAAGGACCTTATCTACCAACAAGTTAAGTGATTCGGCAGAATTTATAATTGCCTCGCAATAGGCTTTATTGCGGGTATCACTTGTTTGGTTCATAACAAGTTGGGCGCTGCCTAAAATACCGTTTAGTGGGGTGCGAATTTCGTGGCTTATTGTTGATAAAAAGAGCCCGCGAATTTCTAAATCTTTTTGTGCTTTATCGGCGAGTTTATTGAGGTGCTGTTCTCTGCGCTCATTACATAATAACGCCATACCTGCAGCATAAAACATGGGCGCAATTACCCCATTTAAAAATAATAAAGAGCTAAACCAGCCGTTTACTAAAAGATTTTTTTGTTCAATGTTATCCATAAATAACGAGCGGCCGATAAAGCTCAAAGCAACAAGCGTTAAAATGGTTATGTATACAATGCTGCCATTAGGGTAGGGTTTGCGCGCGTACTTAATAAATATAAAGAGTAAAAAGCCGGCTTCTGCTATGTGTTGTATATCGGATGCAATCACTCTTTCGTGTAGAGATGGGTCAAAAAAGGTGTAATAGCCAAGCATTACAGTGCAAAAAGCGGTTACTGAGCAAAGTAATTTAAAACCAATGCCGTGATAATTTAAAAACTGACTGAGCGATAAACAATGCACTATTGATGCGGCAAACATCATGCTACTGGCAGCGCTAATAATTACTAAATTATGTGTATCACCAACAAGAGTAAAACCAATAACAGAGCCTAAAAGCAATATGGGATAGAAAATGTATAGCAGCGTGCCCGATATTTGTTTGTTCGTTCGCCATGTTAAAAAGTTAAGTAAGGTCATTACAACCATGATGGCGATGCTGGCAAAATAAAGAGTGAAAGAGTCGAGCATTAATATTCCAGCAAAGTAGTTTTAAACTAAGATTATTAAAAGTATACACTTATACCAATTATCAAAACAGATCACTTAGGCAAGCAAATTGGTATTAAATAAGTGTGTAACACATACAAAAACAGACACCTAAGTGTCTGTTTTTAATTTTAAACTAAATATATGATTAACGAATTTCATCAGGGATATTTTGTTGTGCCCAAGATAGGAGCTCAATACGGTTACGACATTTAGTTTTTCTAAATGCGCTATATAAATGTGTTTTAACTGTGTGTGGACTGATACTTAAATCTTCTGCGATTTCTTTATTCTTCGAACCTTTACTCATTAGTGAGATTATTGCTTTTTCTCGTTTAGTAAGTTTAACAGGCTCAATATCCCCTTCGGTTAGTTTATGCAGCGCATCTTTATTAAATTGCAGCATACGATTTAATGCATTACACATAATATCGCGACGGTACCAAAGCTGATCTTCAAGTAGTAAACGAATACCTTTCATTAATACATCGGCGTTATCTGTTGTGTAAAATACGCCACGAATACCGCTCAACAATGCACGATTAGCAAGCTCAGGGTTCTCGTCTAGATTAAATAATATGATATCGCATTTAATACGTAGGTTTACTAGTTGTTCTTTTAGTTTTCCCCATGCATCCTTGCTAGATGTTTCGATAAACAAAAGTCGAGTCCCTTCAGGTATATCTAAAATATTAGTACCCGTGGTTACGTCAAGGCCTTGCGTTTTTAACAAAGGTTCTAAAACGTTAATACCAATAGTGTTAATTGGCTCTTGATCTAATAACAAAAAGGCTGAACTGCTCATGTTTTTATACTCTTTTATAAAGCTGACTGTTTAAGTTTATCACGACTTCCGCACCTTTTGTATTAGAAAGTCGCTGAAGCACTCAATAACAAATACGATTTTACGATTATTTAAACATAAAATGTTGCAAATAAGTAACCATTTACTCTTTATAACCATGAAAAATCATAACGTTTGTAACTAATTGGTTGAGCAGAATAGTTAGATAAAAATATTTAATTAATTTACTTTTTTTACATTTTGGTAAGGTGGCCATCCCATTTCTTTACCGCCAAGCATATGTAAATGTATGTGATAAACGGTTTGTCCACCATGTTCATTACAGTTCATGACCACGCGGTATCCGTCCTCAGCAAAATTGTGCTGCTTAGCTAATTTTGCCGCAACAACGTATAAATTGCCTACTAAATGTGAGTTTTCAGGATTTATATCATTTATAGTAGCAATTGCTTTTTTGGGGATAATTAACACATGAAATGGCGCTTGTGGGTTTATATCTTTAAATGCGAGGGTGTCTTCATCTTCGTAGACAATGTCGGCCGGAATTTCACGATTAATTATTTTGGTAAAAATAGTCTCTTGGCTCATAGTGTGTTCCTAATTAAGTGTTATGAATTTTAAGCTCACTAATGACAAACTTTCAAAGCAGTGTCAAACTGAAATCAAATAAAGGAGTTAATATGCTTAAACCAATTTTAATAAGTAGTGCAGTTGCATTACTACTTAGTTTTTCGGCTAATGCTGAAAACATTCACTTTCCAGAAGAAATTGTACCACTACAAGTGGGTGATAAAATGCTAGAAAGCTCTTTGTTTAGCCGTATTGATGATGTAGAGCTTGCGCCAGGAACTTACCAGCTTAGGCTAAAATATACCGATTTATATGAAGATGATTATGACACGCATGAAGTTGTGGAGTCGGAACCATTTTGGGTAAGTGTAACTGTTGAAGCAGGTAAAGATTATACCTTAGTGTTTAATCGTGCTGAAAATGCAGTATCTGCAAAAGTATTTGCAGAAGCACCACAAGTTAGTTTAAAAGCAAAAAGTAGCGCTGTTGCTAAGCCTTTAAGTGTTATTTCTAACACGCAGCTAGCAAGCAATAAACCGGTAATGCAAAATACAATGCCTGCAGGACCTTCTCGTCCTAGTCAGCCAATAAAGCCGATAGCACCCATTACAGGTAAAGGCATGCCAAGTGCGCCGCAAATGCTTGATTTTTGGTGGCAACAAGCCACAACTGCAGAGCGTAAAGCTTTTTTAGAAAAAGTGACAAAGTAGAAAAATAGCAAAACAAAAGGGCCAAATTTGGCCCTTTTTAGTTTCTAGTTAACGCTATTTATTCAAATAATGCGTCAATAGTGCCTTGTGCAAGTGGGTGGTAACCCGGGCGTGCTTTTAAGTACACGCTTTGTGCCCACTCTTTTTTACCGTTAGTGATAAGGGATTTATATAACGGTACAATTAACTTACGACGGCCAATGCCTGATAAGTGCTTATCAAGTGCAGGGTAAATTGGTTGATAACCATTTCCTACTGCTAGCATAAACCAAGCAAACGCACGTTCAGCATTAGTTGACTGTGTTAGGTTAAATTCTGAGTCAAGCTCTACCATGTGCTCCTGGCTTAAATCACGTGGTAAGTTATTTAAAAAGTGTAGCCACTCATGCACAGACCAATCAGCTGTTGGCAGTTGAGCTGCAGTTGTGTCGCCTTTTAGCCATGCTGCTGTTGCAGTATCTACTTTATCAAATGCATCAGAAGTAGGGTTTGGCGCATCACTTGGTAATCCAGGTTCAAAAATCCATTCGTTTACTTTATCCATGCTTACAACATCAGGATACTTTTCAATTAAGTTAGCTTTTAAGTAAGTAACAAATTGCGCGGTAGTAAGTGATTTAAACGAAAACTCTTTAAAGTACGCTTTTACAAACGGGTCAAATTTATCGCGACCATATTTGTTTTCTAGGTAAATTAAAAATAATTGACCTTTAGTGTAAGGCACTGAACTGAATGCATCGTCTGGGTCGCGGCCGTTAAGTTTTAAATTAAGGCGTGTATCTGGTGCATCAATTGTTTTAAGTTGTGCGCGTAAAGACGCTGAATCAAGTGCTTGTTCCATAACCGCACGGTCACGACCAAATACTTCTTCCATAATGCGGTTTTCAACGTACGAGGTAAAACCTTCGTTTAACCATAAATCTTCCCACGTTGCGTTAGTTACTAAGTTACCTGACCAAGAATGAGCAAGCTCATGGGCAATAAGGTTAACTAAGCTTTTATCACCAGCAACAACCGTTGGAGTTATAAATGATAAGCGTGGGTTTTCCATGCCACCAAACGGGAAGCTTGGCGGTAGCATTAATAAATCGTAACGACCCCATGCATATTCGCCATACATAGCGTTTGTTTTGTCGATCATGGCTTGAGTGTCATCAAACTCAGCAACCGAGGCATCTAAAATAGTTGGCTCAGCAAATATACCCGTTTGACGCGACATTGCTTTAAATTCTAAATTACCTGCGCCAATAGCAATTAGGTAAGGTGAGATTGCTTGTGGCATGTCAAAAATGTAGTCGCCATCTTTATAAAGCGCATCTTTGTTATCGGCACTCATTACTGCACGTATATCTTTTGGTGTATGAATTCGCGCAGAGTAAGTTACACGCATTGCAGGTGTATCTTGCACTGGGATCCAACTACGCGCATGAATTGCTTGCGATTGGCTGTACATAAATGGATGGGTTTTACTTGCCGTTTGCTCTGGTGTTAACCATTGCAGGCCTGATGCTTCTGGACGACTGTTGTAATAAATACGCACTACTTCAGCTTGGTTTTTAAACTTAATAGTAAGCTTTGAGCCTTTAACGTCATCACGCTTAGCTAAATCAAAAGTTGCTTTCTTCCAGTTACCGCTTTGATCTTTGTACATTACTTTATCAATGTCTAAGTCGCGGGTATCAAGTACAAGCGTTCTACTTTTGCTGTTGTTCCACTGAAGAGTATGCTCAACAAAACCTTCTAACTGCTTGTCGGCAAAGTCGACATCTAAATCAAGGTTTAAGTGAGTAGTAACAACATCATCAAGGTTAGCATACGAGTTTTGGTCAATCGCATTAGCCATTGCTTGCGAACACATACCCGCCATAGCGAGGCTTAAAAAAAGAGGTTTAATTTTCATCATTACTCTGAACACAAATAAAAAAGTGCTGGTTTTATATCACGATTGAGACGGTGGGTTGAGTGATTTTTACAATCTAGTGCCACATTTGCGACGATGAGGTAAACTATTGCGATTAGTTACCGGTATTTTTAGAGAGCTTTGTGGCGCATTCATTACACTCCTTACATACATTCGCATTAAACAGCCAATGCCAAAATTTTGTTGAAATTACTCAGCTTGAGCAACTTAAGACGCAAAGCTTTAACACGCCATTTTGCTTATTAGGTGAGGGCAGTAATACTATATTTTTAGACGATTACGTTGGTAGCGTTATTAAAATGGCAACCAAAGGTATTCAAATTACCGAACGTGAAAGTGATGTGTTAGTAAGTGTTGCTGCAGGAGAAAACTGGCACGAGTTAGTAAGTTGCTTGCTTGATAAAAATATACCCGGACTTGAAAATCTAGCGCTTATACCGGGTACTGTTGGCGCATCGCCGGTGCAAAATATTGGTGCTTATGGTGTTGAGATAGCTAAATTTATAGAGTCGGTAGAGTACTTTGATATAACCACTAAAACTATGCACTCACTAAATAACGAGCAATGTGAATTTGCTTACAGAGACTCAATATTTAAACATGCCCTTAAAAATAAAGCGGTGATCACGCAAGTGCATTTAGCGCTTCCAAAAAAGTGGCAACCAGTATTAAGTTATGGCCCCCTGCAGCAGCTCTCAAGCATTACCCCGCAAGCAGTATTCGATCAGGTTATAAAAACGCGCAATAGCAAATTACCTAACCCATATACACTTGCCAATGCGGGTAGCTTTTTTAAAAACCCAATAATTACTAACCAGCAGTTAGCTGAGCTATTAAAGCAGTTTGCAGATTTACCTCATTACGAATATGGGCAAAGCCATCACAAGGTCGCAGCAGGTTGGCTAATCGATAAAAGTGGTTTAAAAGGGCACCGCGAGGCCGGTGTAGAAGTGCATGAACAACAAGCGCTAGTGCTTGTTAATCACGGAAATAGTGAAGGTAGTGACCTAATAAAAATGATTAAACACATTCAGCAAGTGGTTTATATGCGCTACAACATTATGCTTGAGCACGAAGTACGTTTGATAGATTCGTGCAGCGAATGCCATATTAACGCGGAGCCTGAGCAATGAAAGCACCTGATGGAAATAAACTCGCTATTTTAAATGCACTCAACCAAGGAGGCTTTATATCTGGGCAAGCCTTGGGTGAAAAGCTAGGAATTAGCCGAGCTGCGGTTAGTAAACATATTAAAACGTTACAAGAAATGGGCTTGGATATTTTTAAAGTGACTGGCAAAGGCTATTGTTTGAATAGTCAGGTGGGCCTTTTAAATAAAACGCAAATTGATCAGCACTACAAAGCGCTAGGTGCAAATACTGCCGATGTAGAAGTACACCCTATTATTGATTCGACTAACAGCGAGCTTATGCGCCGTATACAGGCCAAAACAGCGCTTGAGTCTGGCACTGTTATTGTTGCTGAAATGCAGCAAGCAGGACGTGGTAGACGCGGCCGTGTTTGGCAGTCCCCATTTGGCGCTAATCTGTATTACAGTTATTTTTGGCGTTTAGATGACGGCTTACAAGCTGCAATGGGCGTATCAATTGCAGTAGGTCTTGCTGTTTATGATGCTATTAAAGCGTTATACCAAGTTGACGTAGAACTTAAGTGGCCTAACGATATTTATATAAATAAGCAAAAACTTGCAGGTGTATTGGTTGAATTAGATGGACAACCGCAAGGACCTTGTCAGTTAGTGATTGGTATCGGTATTAATTTACAAATGCCTGAGAGCTTTAGTCAGCATATAGACCAAGCGTGGACCGACTTAAATCAACATACTCAAAAGCTCGATAAAAACCAACTTGTGGCTTCTCTTACTCACCATTTAGAGCAGCGTTTAGCGCAGTATCGTCAAACGGGTTTGCAAGCCATGTATGAGCAATGGAATTCGCTCAATGCGTTTGCTGGTGAATATGTTGAACTAAATACAGGACACCGAAGTTGGCGTGGAATATGTGAAGGTATTGACGCACAAGGTGGAATACGAATTCGCCAAGACGGGGAAGTAAAAAGTTATTACGGCGGGGAAGTCTCCCTTAGAAAGGCGCAATTATGAGATTATTGATCGACGTAGGAAATACATCATTAAAAGCTGTATTGTGGCATAACGAGCAAGCACAACCGGCAGATATAAATAACCTGCCTTGGTTACAAATAACCGAAGTGATTTATGCATGTGTAGGGCGCAGTGATTTACTAAACAATATTCTCGCGCAAGCGGCTAGCAATAATATTATTTGTTTTGAAGCCAAGGTAACCAAAACGCTTGGAGATCTTGTATGCGCTTACGAGCATGTAGCTAACTTAGGCATAGACAGGTGGCTTGCGCTTATTGCTGGATTTACGTTATATCCAAACACAGCATGCATTGTTGTTGATGCGGGTACTGCGACAACAATTGATGTGCTTAGTAGTGAAGGGTTGCATTTAGGTGGCTGGATTTTACCTGGGCTTGATTTAATGACCTCATCACTTACACAAAATACTCAACGTGTTTTTGATGATGGTAAAACTCCATTTACCAATGAACTGGGTAAAAATACGCCTAATGGTTTAAAAAATGGTGCTTTAGTGGCAACCATTGGAGCAATTGAGCAAGCTAAGTTGCACTTAATGGATAAAAAAACAGAGAAAAAAGTACAATTAATTTTTGCTGGTGGCTATGGCTTGCTTTTACAACAGCAATTTGAGGGAAGTATTTTTGATTCATTACTCGTAATGAAGGGGTTAAATTACTGGCACCAGCTAAGCAAAACAACATAAAAAAGTGCAAAAAACGTGTTTTCGCGTGAATATTGAGCATTTAAACTAAAAATTTACACTTTTTTTAATTTTATAGTTGCATCCCAATAAACCTTACTCTAATATCTCGCCCCGTACTAAAGCAGTGCCGACTTAGCTCAGCTGGTAGAGCAACTGACTTGTAATCAGTAGGTCAACCGTTCGACTCGGTTAGTCGGCACCACTTTCCTTTTACCGGAAGTGAATTAGTAGAGAATTATCGTGGAGGGGTTCCCGAGCGGCCAAAGGGATCAGACTGTAAATCTGACGGCTCAGCCTTCGCTGGTTCGAATCCAGCTCCCTCCACCACTTTATTCTTGACGGTTAGAGGTAGTTTAAGAACAGATTTTTATGCGGGCATCGTATAATGGCTATTACCTCAGCCTTCCAAGCTGATGATGCGGGTTCGATTCCCGCTGCCCGCTCCAGTTCTTGTGTTGCTGATATAGCTCAGTTGGTAGAGCGCACCCTTGGTAAGGGTGAGGTCGGCAGTTCGACTCTGCCTATCAGCACCAGTCCTAAGAATCTCCTTGATTACTTCCTTTATCTGTCAGAAAATACTATTTGAAAAAGATTAACTTAATCTACCTTTGGTGGATTATTTTCATATGTAATTTAGATACACAAAACTGATAGGTTCCGTCATGGCAAAAGAAAAGTTTGAACGCGTAAAACCGCACGTAAACGTTGGTACAATCGGCCACGTTGACCACGGTAAAACTACACTAACTGCAGCAATCACTAACGTACTTGCAAAAGTATACG
>NZ_JADYXA010000006.1:0-157529 GCF_015864495.1 Pseudoalteromonas sp. SWYJZ98
GTCTTATTTAAGCTTCCAGCTAGACGAGAGGATAGAAGATATCCCCGATGGGTTAAGCCAAAACCATCTAAGTATCCCCATAAAAAGAAAAATGCCAGTCAGCTTAACTGACTGGCATTAGGCTATTTAGCCCTTTTTTATGTTTATTTATTCATTTAACTCATCTTCTTGCTCAGATATTTTAATTTGTTCCTTTAAAAATTGAGCAGCTTTAGAGTATTCAATTTCCAGCTTATCTCTTAACTCTATTAATTCATCGGTTGTGAGTTCACCTTCTTTACATTTATCTTCAAATGCACTTGAAAGTTCTGCCACCGTTTGGGCACCAATTGTCTTGGAGATCGATTTTAATTGATGACACCCTTCAATAATCTCATTTAAATCGTTAACCATAACGCCGGAATTAATACTCTTAATTAAGCCTTGGCTTTGTTCTAAATACATTTTGAAAAAACGAATTTGCTTAGCGTCATCACCGTTTACATATTTAGCAACAGCTTCCATATCAATAGGTAGTGCCATAGTTTGATGGATAACTACATTTGGGTTTTGGCTTTGTTTATCGCTCCAACGTTTTAGAGTTTCTTCTAACGCGTTCAGCTCTATAGGTTTGGTAATGAAGTCGTTAATACCTACTGCTAAACAGCGTTCTTTTTCGCCTTTAAGTGCGTTTGCTGTTACAGCAATAATGTAAGGTTGTGCATCAATCGATTCTAATAGCTCTGCTTCATTACGGATTTTTTCGACCATATCGTAACCCGACATTTTAGGCATGTGTAAGTCGGTTAAAATAAGTGAGTAATCACCTTTTCTCCACATATCTAGGCCTTCTTCACCGTTGTTCGCTATTTCAACGCCAAAGCCCAGTATATGTAGTTGATTGGTGAGGACTTGTTGGTTTAGAAGGTTATCTTCAACAAGTAAAACCAATTTGTTTGAATTACGTGCCTGCTCAACATTTAAATAGTTATTAAGTGTTTTGGTTTTTTTAATTTGCTTAGGTGTATGTAACCCTGCAGCCACCAATATAGAAAGCATAAAGTTAGATTTACATAGAGGAGAAGCATTAATATAAAAAATGTTTTTATGATTTATAGCTGCTTCATCAAGCTTACTTAGTACTACAACTTGTTGGTTATAATCCTCTAATGAATAAAATAAACGTCTAAGCAGCGCATTAGTTTTATCCATATTGTCTATGCCATCAGCCACCCAAATAATATCTTGTGAATGCTGGTGCTCTTCAATTTCTTCTTCTGTGTGTGCATAAATTATTTTAGCGCCCATGAACGATAAATAACGGTACATTGTTTTTTCACGTTCTAGGTGATTACTAACTACAACAATTTTCTTGCCATTTAATGCACCTTTATGTGCGTACTTAATTTTACCCGATGTGCTAAAGGGCAGCTCTACTGTAAACTCACTGCCAATTCCCGTATGACTAGTTACATGAATAGTACCTAACATAAGCTCAGTTAAGCTTTTACAAATAGAAAGACCTAAACCGGTGCCACCATATTCTCGGGTAATTGAGTTTTCGGCTTGAATAAATGGATTAAATATTTCGCGAAGTTGCGCCTGCGACATGCCTTTACCGTTATCAGTTACGCAAAAGCGTAAGGTAAAGTGATCAGTCGTATTATGAACCACCTCTACTGATATTTTTACATGGCCTTGGGTTTTTTCATCAGTGCTAGTGAATTTAATTGCGTTGCTACATAGGTTATAAAGCACCTGACGTACACGCACACTATCACCGGTAAGGTTGATTGGAATATCTGGTGCTATTGCTAGCTCTAAATCAAGCTCACGTTTTTTAGCAACTGATGAGAGTACTCGAGCAACTTCTTCAATGGTATCGGTTACCGAAAATGGGATCGGGTCAATATTTAGCTTTCCAGCCTCAATTTTAGAAAAATCTAAGATATCATCCAAAATGCTCAATAACGAAAATGCTGATTCACGAATAATTGTACTTAAACGATGTTGAGCGCCATCAAGTTCGGTCTGGCGCAGTAAATCAATAGTGCCTATAACACCATTCATCGGTGTTCTTATTTCGTGGCTCATTGTGGCTAAAAAGGTCGTTTTGGTTTCGCTTGCTCGCTCTGCTTTTAATGTGGCTTGCTCAAGCGCTATAGTACGATTTTGCACTTCGGCTTCTAGGCCATTTTGTAATTTATAAAGCTCTTTTTGTGCGGCGTCATTCTCACTCATCGCAGTCTGTACTTTTTGTAGTAGTAAGTTAATGTTTTTTGCCACTACACCTAAACCAATATCAAGCTGCTCATCAACACTACTATTGTAATTAGCATTTTCGGTGATTGCCTGCAGCTCTTGTGTAAGAGTGTCAGTACTTTTTCGTAAGCGACTATTAATGTACATATTAAACATTAAAGTAAATATAAATAATGCAGCTACGCTTGCTATAGCAATAATGTAGGCAATAACTTGAGAGTTTTGAGCGCTTAAAGGAGCGGTTGCTAGGTTTTGCTTAATAATAAGCTCGCCAATAGGTTGATCGTTTAACAGCAGTAAGTGGTGTAGGATGCCTTCTTCTACTAGATGCTTTTCAGTTTTAATTGAAGCGATAGCAGGTTTACTACTGCTATATACCAATTGAGTACCTGATGTTGGATTGAAGCGATATAGAGTATATTCAAAGTCATCATCTAATAACGACGTTAAATCAAGTAACTGCCTTACTTTACCTTGACCATACATAGTTAATGCATCAACCATAGGTAAGTCTAATCTATCGGCAAGCGTTACAATATTAACAGATGATGCAGGTTGGGCTGTCTTAACTTCAGTTTGTGAATAAAATGAGTGGGCAATAATAGCAAGCGCTGTTACTGCAATATTTATGATTAAAAAAAGAGGTAATAAGCCTTTGACTGGCGATGAAAATTTACTCTGCATTGATTGTTTCCAATTGATGTGATTTTACTACGATAAGTCCCTATCGTACGTATCTAAGCTAATCGTAACATTTACAAAAAATAATTCACTACTGTTTTAGTCTGATTTATTTATATTTATAGTTCGACTTGTGGTAAAAATGAACGTTATTAATAAAAAATGCACTGAGTTGCCTGAAAACCGTTCAAACAGTTATAAAGAATAAAAAAAAAGTTGACTTGTAAGGGCAAAACTCGTTTAATACGCCGCACGCCCAGATAGCTCAGTCGTTAGAGACAAGCGGGGGTTGCATTAAAAATCATTTAAGATTTTTAATTAGCACTGTTTAAGTGCCTCGATAGCTCAGTTGGTAGAGCAGAGGATTGAAAATCCTCGTGTCCCTGGTTCGATTCCGGGTCGAGGCACCATTTATTAAAGTAGTGGTGTTTAATCAACAGTTTAATCAACAGTTTAAACATTGTTACACGTGCCTTAGCACACAGTTTTGTGTGCCGACTTAGCTCAGCTGGTAGAGCAACTGACTTGTAATCAGTAGGTCAACCGTTCGACTCGGTTAGTCGGCACCATTTATATAAAGTTAATTGTAAAGTATCACAATTAATTAGCACAGTTTATGTGCCTCGATAGCTCAGTCGGTAGAGCAGAGGATTGAAAATCCTCGTGTCCGTGGTTCGATTCCGCGTCGAGGCACCATTTACTTTAAGTTCTCAATCTTTAAAATTGAACGTGCCTTAGCACACAGTTTTGTGTGCCGACTTAGCTCAGCTGGTAGAGCAACTGACTTGTAATCAGTAGGTCAACCGTTCGACTCGGTTAGTCGGCACCATTTATATAAAGTTAATTGTAAAGTATCACAATTAATTAGCACAGTTTATGTGCCTCGATAGCTCAGTCGGTAGAGCAGAGGATTGAAAATCCTCGTGTCCGTGGTTCGATTCCGCGTCGAGGCACCATTTACTTTAAGTTCTCAATCTTTAAAATTGAACGTGCCTTAGCACACAGTTTTGTGTGCCGACTTAGCTCAGCTGGTAGAGCAACTGACTTGTAATCAGTAGGTCAACCGTTCGACTCGGTTAGTCGGCACCATTTATATAAAGTTAATTGTAAAGTATCACAATTAATTAGCACAGTTTATGTGCCTCGATAGCTCAGTCGGTAGAGCAGAGGATTGAAAATCCTCGTGTCCGTGGTTCGATTCCGCGTCGAGGCACCATTTACTTTAAGTTCTCAATCTTTAAAATTGAACGTGCCTTAGCACACAGTTTTGTGTGCCGACTTAGCTCAGCTGGTAGAGCAACTGACTTGTAATCAGTAGGTCAACCGTTCGACTCGGTTAGTCGGCACCATTTATTTAAAGTAGTTTGAAAAGAAAAACTGTAATCGGTAGTCTGTTCAAATTACCCGTCGACTCGGTTAGTCGGCACCATTTATTAAGTTAAAGGTTAATTTTATTAATCGGTAACTAGCACAGTTTATGTGCCTCGATAGCTCAGTCGGTAGAGCAGAGGATTGAAAATCCTCGTGTCCGTGGTTCGATTCCGCGTCGAGGCACCATTTATTGAAAAGCCTTGTTTATGCAAGGTTTTTTTATTTTAAGTGCTTTATAAAAGTTCTCAATCTTTAAAATTGAACGTGCCTTAGCACACAGTTTTGTGTGCCGACTTAGCTCAGCTGGTAGAGCAACTGACTTGTAATCAGTAGGTCAACCGTTCGACTCGGTTAGTCGGCACCATTTATTTTAGGTAACTTGAAGCAACTGACTTGTAATCAGTAGTCTGTATAAGTTACCCGATCGACTTTGTTAGTCGGCACCATTTATTTAAAAGCCTCGCTTATAGCGAGGCTTTTTTGTTTTCAACTTGAGAATTAAAAATACCCATAGTTAAGAGCAAAGCAACTGACTTGTAATCAGTAGTCTATATAAGTTACCTGCTCGAGTCGGTTAGTCGGCACACTTATTTAAAGCCTCGCTTATAGCGGGGCTTTTTTGTTTTTGTATAGTTAATCTCTTAAACACATTACAAAAAGTTAATTTTAGTATTAAAAATTGCTGATCATTTACTCATTTTTACCGTATAACTGGCTATTATGTTAATTCATCGCTAGCTATGTAATGTTATGTAAAGTAAGTTGAGCAAAATTTGCCAAAGTGCTTGAATTACGTTCATAAATAGCAGTAATTTAGGTTTAATTATGATCTGGCAATGCAAGCCAACCCTACTGGCAATTAGTGTGATGCTGCTGAGCGGCTGTGCGAGTGATTTAAACTCGTCGCAGCGCATGCGAGCACCTAATAATATGCCTCAGCAATGGCAGCAAGAAGCATCAAGCTCAGTATTAAAAGTACAAGAGCAATGGCTTACACAATTACAAAATCCTACGCTTAATAAATTTGTACAACAAGCACTTAAAAATAACCAACAGCTTTTGCAAACGAGTTATGATGTTGAAATTCAAAAGCAGCAACTTATAGTCTCGGGCGCTGCACTTTGGCCAAGCCTCGATTTATCAACACGTACAAGCCGTAGTAAAGACAACCGCCCTGTAAGTTACGACAACGCAAGCTCAGCTAGTTTAAACTTAACTTACGAGGTTGATTTATGGGGTAAGCTCTCTGACGCCAAGCGCGAAGCTAATCTTAACTATTTAGCTCAGCAGGCACGCTTTGAGCAAGCTAAACAGCAACTTGTTGCTGATGTGGTAACAGGTTGGTTTGATGTGGTTACGGCGCAGCAATTACTGGATTTATTTAAACGTCGCGAAGCCAACTCACAACAAAATCTCGATATTATTGAAGCTGGCTATCGCCAAGGCATAAACGAAGCGCTCGATGTGTATTTAGCGCGTAATGAGCTTAATAATGAACGCTCTCGCATTGCCACTCAAACAGCGAGTTTATCGGCATCAGCACGTGTACTTGAGCGTTTACTTGGTGAATACCCAAAAGGCGCTATTACTGCTAGTAGTGACTTACCTGTTATTAATACCGATATTCCTCTAGGATTACCTTCTGAACTTATAACGCGAAAACCTACTCTACGTGCAAGTTGGTATGAGCTTTTAGCAGCCGACGCATCATTGGCATATGCGCACAAACAACGCTTTCCAAGTTTAGATTTAACAGCTTCATTAAGTGATAGTACAGACAGAGTAAGCGACTTGTTTTCTCCATCAAGCCTTGCATGGTCTTTGTTAGGTAGTATTTCAGCGCCACTTTTTGAAGGTGGGCGCTTAAAAGCCAACGAAGAAATAGCGCGTCTTAACACTCAAAAGCAAGAGCAGCTTTATTTGCAAACGCTTTATGACGCATTTGGTGATGTTGAAAATGCAATTTCGCAGCAGCACTCCCTTAAAGCGCAATACAGCAGTACTCTTGAAGCGCAAGAAAACGCACTTGCTGCAGAGCAATTGTCGTTTGAGCAGTATCAAAGTGGCTTGGTAACTTACACGACAGTGCTTGATGCCCAAGATCGCTCTTTCGATGCGCAAAGCTCCTTAATCGATATTAAAAACCAATTAATAGCCAATAGAATTAACTTACACATTGCCCTTGGTGGTGATTTTGCAAAGCCCTCAAGTGAACTAAAGAGCAATAACGATGAAAACTAAAACAGCAAAAATTATTATTCCAGCGGTGGTTATAGTTGCCACTATTTTAATTGTTATGTTTATTAAAAATAACACGCCTGAGGCTAAACGCTTTGGGACACCTCCTAAGGCATCAATAAGTGTGGCTGCGCTTGAGCTAAAACCACAAAATTATCAAGTGATGATAGACAGCTACGGTACTGTAAAACCACGTACACAAAGCTTGTTAGTGGCTCAGGCATCAGGACAAATAATTGAAGTAAGTGATGACTTTAGAGAAGGCGGTTTTTTTGAAAAAGGCGATGTACTTTTAAAACTAGACGACAGAGATCATCAGGCTGAAGTTAAATCTGCTCAAGCCAATTTATTAACCGCAGAGCAAGGTTTGCTAGAAGAGAAGGCGCGTGGGCAACAAGCTATTACCGATTGGAAGCGCCTTGGCGGCTCAAATCAGGCAAGCAGCTTAGTACTACGTGAGCCACAACTAGCAGCCGCTGAAGCTGAGGTTTTATCGGCGCAGGCAGCACTTGAAAAAGCGATGCTTGATTTAGAGCGCACTAAAGTAACGGCACCATATGCGGGGCGTATACTCAGCCGCAGTGTTGATTTAGGGCAAGTTGTTACTAACAACACACAGCTAGCCACCATTTACGCAATCGATAGCGTTGAGATTCGCCTACCAATTAAAAATAAAGATCTCCCATTTGTAAATTTACCAGAGCAGTATCGCGATGGTGCTAAAAACCAAGCGGGTTCAATTGTTAAATTTACTTCTGACTTAGTAGGTGAGCAAACGTGGCAAGGGCAATTAGCACGCACAGAAGGTGCTATAGATGAAGGCGCACAGCAGCTTTATGTAGTTGCTAAAATTAATGACCCGTATAAAGCAACAGCAAATAACCAGTACCCAATAAAAATTGGGCAGTATATAAAAGCGCAAATTACCGGCAGAACAGTATCTAACGCACTTATAATTCCTAACAGTACAATTTATCAAGGAACGTACGTTTACATTGTTGAAGGTGGCGTACTTAAGCGCAAAGACATCACACTAGCTTGGCAAAATGCGACTCAGACGATGATAAAAACCGGTTTAAACGCAAATGATAAACTTGTTATTACTCCACTTGGCCAAGTAAGTTCAGGAACTCAAGTAAGTATTTTAGGTGAACAAAGCGCAGATCAACCTAAAAGCCGTGGAGCGAATGGGCAAGGTAAAGGAAAGCGCCCTACAGCTGAGCAACTTGAACAAAAAGCAAAAGAGCTTGGTATTAGTGTTGAAGAGTTAAAAAAACGCCGTCCAGCAAAGCAAGGAGATAAGCCATGATAGCTTGGTTTGCCAAAAACCATGTTGCTGCTAACTTATTGCTAGTAACGTTGCTGCTGTCGGGGCTTTTTAGTTTATCGACTAAAATACCGCTTGAAGTATTCCCTTCATTCGAAACCGACATGATAAGCGTGAACGTAAGTTTGCGCGGCTCAACACCAGAGGATGTAGAGCAAGGCGTAACAATTCGTATAGAAGAAGCCGTACAAGATTTAGAAGGTATTAAGCAAATATTTAGCCGCTCTTCTGAAGGCTCAGGCTCTGTAACAATAGAAGTTGAAACGGGCTACGACCCGCGTGAGCTTTTAGCTGATATTAAAAGTCGTGTAGATGCAATTAATACCTTTCCAGCTGATGCTGAAAAGCCAATAGTCGCGCTTGCGGAACGAATTCGCGAAGTTATCGCGGTTACCGTATCAAGTGATTACGGCGAAAAAGAAACCCGTGAATACGCAGAAACAGTACGCGATCAAATTCTACGTTTACCAAATGTGACGCAGGTAGAGCTAAGTGGTGTTCGTGATTACGAAATTGCCATTGAAGTAAGCCAAGACGTTCTTCGCCAGTACGATTTAAGCCTTGCACAAATATCGAGTGCCATTGCTAATTCAAGCTCTGATATTTCTGCTGGTAACTTAAAAACTGAAGGTGGGGACGTACTTATAAGCTCTAAAGGGCAAGCATATCGTAAAGATGAATTTGCCAATATTGTTGTTAAAAACCAAGCTGACGGCACGATTATTCGTTTAGGCGATATTGCAATAATTAAAGACGATTTTGAAGAAACCCCAGTACGTACTCGCTTTAATGGTAAGCAGGCTGCATTTATCGACGTATATCGAATTGGTCCACAAAGTGCGATTACTGTTGCTGACGAAGTTAAAAATTACATAAAAGAGCAACAAAGCTCCCTTCCACAAGGATTTGAACTAAGTTACTGGGATGATGATTCGGAGCTGGTTAAAAGTCGAATTGCCACACTAACGACCAATGCCCTACAAGGCGGTATTTTAGTACTTGCTTTACTTACTTTGTTTTTACGCCCTGCAATTGCATTTTGGGTATTTATTGGTATTCCGGTTTCGTTTATGGGCGCGTTTATAGCGATGCCTATTTTTGGCGTAACGCTTAATATTATGAGCTTATTTGGCTTTATATTAGTACTTGGGATTGTTGTTGATGACGCCATAGTTACTGGCGAAAATGTCTATACCCATTTAAAAACAGCTAAGTCGGGGGAGCAAGCTGCAATTTTAGGTACTCAAGAAGTCGCAACACCAGTAACATTTGGTGTATTAACTACCGTTGCCGCCTTTCTACCTTTGGCCTTTATTGAAGGGGCGCGCGGTGCTTTGTTTGCACAAATACCGGTAGTGGTTATTCCGGTATTATTGTTTTCATTGATTGAATCTAAATTTGTACTACCCGCACATTTAAAATATATAAAACTACGCCACGAAAAAGGCGAACCTTCAAAGTTTGATGTTATTCAACAGCGTTTTGCAGATGGATTTGAAAACGCGATTTTAAAATACTACCAACCAACTTTAAATTTAGCACTGCGCCATAAATTGGCTTCGGTAAGTTTGTTTGTTGGTGTGTTTATAATAATTTTAACTATGATCACTAGTGGTTGGACTAAGTTTGTATTTTTCCCGCGTATACCAAGCGAAACAGTCCGCGTTAACTTAACACTACCAACAGGTACGCCGTTTGAAGTCACTAATAAATACGTAATTGATATGTCGCAAAAGGCGCAGCAATTACAAGAAAAATACCGCGACCCAGATACAGGTGAAAGCGTTATTTTAAATATATTAGCCACAACAGGTGGGCGCGGTGGTGTATCTAATTCAGGTTCTGTACGCTTTGAAATAACACCGGCTGAAAAGCGTGAATCAGACATAGGATCAAGAGAGCTTGCCAGCGAATGGCGCGATTTAATTGGTGTCATTCCAGGCGTTGAAAGCTTAACGTTTAGAGCTGAAATTGGCCGAAGTTCTGACCCAATTGATGTTCAGCTTAGCGGGACTTCGTTGACTATTTTACAAGACGTGGCTGATCACATTAAAACCCGTTTATCGACCTACCCAACGGTATTTGATATTGCAGATAGCATGTCTGATGGTAAAGAAGAGTTACAAATAGAGCTTACGCAGCAGGGCTTAGCGCTGGGCTTAAATAGAGTCAATGTTGCAGGCCAAGTGCGTAACTCGTTCTTTGGCTCGCAAGTCCAACGTATTCAGCGCGGGCGTGATGATGTACGTGTAATGGTTCGCTTGCCTATAGACGAGCGCCGCTCAGTTGCCGATTTACAAAATATACTCATCAATACACCTACTGGTGGTTCGGTGCCGTTATCGCATGTTGCAACTCTTACCGCAGGGCAAAGCCCGTCAACTATTAACCGAATAGACCGCTACCGTACTTTAAATGTAACAGCGGATATCGAAAAAAATAACACCAATATGACCATACTCCAGGCTGACTTAACGGAGTATTTAGATGAATTAATGCAGCAATATCCTGGAGTAGATTACAAACTAGAAGGTGAGGCTAAAGAGCAGCGAGAGTCGTTTGGCTCATTGGCTTGGGCACTTGTGTTTGTATTTTTCATAATTTATGCGCTATTAGCGATACCGCTTAAGTCTTACTTACAGCCAATTATAGTAATGAGTGTAATTCCATTTGGCATGATAGGTGCTGTAGTCGGGCATTGGATTATGGGCATGGATTTAACCATTATGAGCTTGCTTGGTATGCTCGCCTTAACTGGGGTGGTAGTAAATGACTCCCTTGTACTAGTTGATTTTATCAATAAAAAGCGCAGTGAAGGCGGCAAATTACTAGATGCAGTTAAACTTGCCGGTGCATCGCGTTTTCGCCCTGTAATGCTAACAAGTTTAACGACCTTTATTGGCTTAATGCCGTTATTATTTGAAAAAGCAACTCAGGCGCAGTTTTTAATACCTATGGCGGTAAGTTTAGGGTTTGGGATTATTTTTGCGACCTTTATTACTTTATTGTTAGTGCCAATAAACTACATGATGATGGAGCGCTTTCAAGGTTGGTTTAAGTAAATAGGCGTAAGCATTTAAAATTTAGCTGTAAGTAAGAAATTGCTTGCAGCTTTTTTTGCCAAAAATTATAAAATAAAGTACGAAGGTATAACAAAAAAATGAATAAGTAATAAGAGGGAGTATAAAAATAAGAAGGTGTTCCCCAAGATACGGTACCCGGTTTCAGTCCTGAAACCAGAAGGTTTCAGGGCGGAAATCTGCGGTTTACCGTAGGCTTCTCGGTACATGCCGAGCTTGCACAATAGTAGACGAACAGAAATCCTGGTATAAAATTTATCGGCTCAGGGACTTAACCAAGCTCCGGTACCCCAGGGAACAATTTAAGTATATAAGACATAATCCAATCCTTAAACCCTAAACGTAAAAAATTAAACCGTTCGCTTAGTTTTCCCGCACCTTTAACTCGTCATTTACTTTATCGCATGGTTTTTGAGCTTGATCATACAATTAATTGGAGTTGCTTTTTATCGAGTGGTAGCATTGCCTTAACTTGCAAAGCGAAGATTCGATTATGAACGATTTACCCGATTACGAAAAAGCTCAACTGCTTTTAGAAAAAAACGAAATATTTGTATCACCTGCCGAAGCGCATGGTGTAATTAGTGGTTTACTTGCGTGTGGTTTAACCATTGACGACAAAGAATACTTAGGCCTTTTGAGCGATGTGTTTAACGATGGTGAATCATTTAGTAACGATTTAAAGCAGTTTTTTGGCACTATTTATAAGCAAGTAGTTGCGAGCTTTAATGATGACGAATTTCAGTTTGATTTATTTTTACCAAACGATGACGAAACACTCATCGATCAGGCTAATGGCCTCGTATCATGGGTAGCAGGCTTTATGCTTGGTTTTGGCTTAAAGCAAAAAGATTACGGTAAACTATCGAGCGATGTTAAAGAGGTTATTACTGACTTTAGCGAAATCACTCGCCTAGATACCACTTTTGAAGAAACCGAAGAAGACAGCCAAGCGCTGCACGAAGTGATTGAATATGTGCGCGTATCAGCACTACTTTGTTTTGCAGAGCTTGGTAAAGAGCAAAACACGCAAAGTACTAAAAAAACACTTCATTAGTTTAAAAAGTTAAACGGGTTGGTTGATAATGGTTGAAGTACAAAAGTCAGAATTTAAAGCACGCCGTGAGCGTTTACTTGCGCAAATGGATAAAAATAGCGTTGCTATTATTCCCGCTGCGAGCGAAGTGACGCGTAGCCGCGATACCGAATATGCATTTAGACAAGATAGCGACTTTTTTTATTTAACAGGCTTTAACGAACCCGACGCTGTACTTGTACTATGTAACAACAGCGATGCACCTAGTACTTTATTTTGCCTAGATAAAGACAAGCTTGCAGAAATTTGGCATGGCCGCAGAGTCGGCTTTGATAAAGCTAAAAGCGACTACTTGTTTGATGAAGCTTACCCGCTAAGTGAATTAAACGATAAGCTACTGACTATACTAACTGAAAAAGATGCAATTTATTTTGCACAAGGTGCTTATCCTTCATTTGATACTAAAGTGTTTACGTTACTAGGTACACTTCGAAGTGGTGCGCGAAAAGGCCTCAAAGCACCGAGTACTTTAAAAGAAATACGCGGCCTTATTCATGAAATGCGTTTGTTTAAATCGCCAAGCGAAGTAAATATTATGCGAGAAGGCTGTGAAATTAGTGCGCGAGGGCACATGCGCGCTATGCGTTTTTCACACCCCGGAGCTACTGAATTTCAGCTAGAGGCTGAGCTACATCATCATTATGCCATGAATGGTGCGCCGCACCCTGCATACGGCACAATTGTTGGCAGTGGCGATAACGCCAATATTTTACATTACACGCAAAATAGCGATGTATTAAAAAATGGCGACCTGGTACTTATAGACTCCGGTTGTGAACTACAAGGTTACGCCGCCGATATCACCCGTACTTTTCCAGTAAATGGTCAATTTAGCGAAGAGCAAGCCGCGCTTTACAATATTGTACTTAAAGCGCAAGAAGTTGCCTTTGATGAAGTGAAACCAGGTGGTTACATGTCGCATGCTAATAAATTAGCAATGGAAGTAATGACTCAAGGTTTACTTGATTTAGGTATTTTAACCGGCGACTTTGATGAGCTAATGGCAAAAGGTGCATGTAAAGAATATTACATGCACGGGCTTGGGCATTGGCTTGGTTTAGATGTACATGATGTTGGCGATTACAAAGTAAATAACGTTGAGCGTGCATTTGAGCAGGGTATGGTACTCACCATAGAGCCTGGGCTTTATATCAGCGAAGACTCAAGCGCACCGCAAAAATACAAAGGCATTGGTATTCGTATCGAAGATAACTTGCTAGTTACCGAAACCGGCCATGAAAACTTGACCCTAAGCGTACCTAAAAAAATTAGCGATATAGAAGCACTTATGCAAAGTGCTAAAAACGTATAAAGCTCGGAGAGTAAAGTGGCTAAGCAGTTTGATGTAGTTGTTATTGGTGGTGGCTTAGCGGGAGCAAGCTGCGCGTTAAGTGTGGCTAAAACTAATCCCGCGTTAAATATTGCCGTTGTAGAAGCTAATCAAGTTACCGGCGACTACCACCCAAGCTTTGACGACAGAAGCATTGCACTTGCTCAGCAATCGGTAGAGTATTTACAAAGCCTCAATTTATTTGAACAAAATGCCCCTTACACCGCCGCAATAAAAAAAGTGAGCGTGTCTGATCGAAGCCACTTTGGCAAAGCGCATATTAATTGCGACGAATTTGCTAAGCCTTCACTTGGTTACGTAGTAGAAGTTAACCCTTTTGGCCGAGCGCTCCACCTGCGTTTAACGCAATCAAATATTACGCTTTTGTGCCCCGATAGCGTAATTGCCATTGAGCAAACTCTGCATAGCAATACACTCACCCTGCAAAGCGGCGAGCAATTAAACGCAGCGCTATTGGTTATTGCTGATGGTTCACAATCACCCACACGTAATTTACTTGGGCTTGGTTTTAATACCCAGCCTTATGAACAAGGCGCAATTATTGCTAATGTAGAAGTGGCTGGTGGGCATAATAATCATGCCTTTGAGCGCTTTACACAAAGCGGGCCTATGGCGTTATTACCTATGAGCAATAACCGTTATTCGTTGGTGTGGTGTATGAGCCAAGATCAGGTTGAACAGCACATGGCACTTAATGAACAAGACTTTATAAGTGCCCTACAAAGTGCGTTTGGTTATCGCGGTGGTCAATTTACTAAAGTAGGCATGCGCACGAGTTACCCGCTCGTTTACGGGCAAGTCGAGTCTTTGACTGCGCACCGTACAGTGGTCATTGGTAATGCTGCACATGCTATTCATCCTATTGCAGGACAAGGTTTTAATTTAGGCCTTCGCGACGTGCAAGTACTTAGTAATTTAATAGCAAACAGCCAACACGGTTTAGGCAGCTATGCGTTTACACGTGAATATTCTAAAAAGCGCAGTGATGATATAAAAACCGTAATGAGCTTAACCGATGCACTTGTTAGGCTTTTTTCAAACTCATCGCGAGTGCTCGCATTGGGGCGCAGTATTGGGTTGTTTTCGATGGATTTATTTCCCGCATTAAAAGCGCCATTAGCCAAACAGTTAATGGGGCAAGTTAAACAAGGTAGGCGTTTATGAAGCAAGCACAGGTTTGTATTGTAGGTGGTGGCTGCGTAGGGCTAACACTAGCACTTGGATTGGCAAAAGCCGATATAAGCGTCGTTGTACTCGACGGCGCACCAACACAAGTGTTGCCAACTGACGAATATGGTTTGCGTGTAAGTGCGCTAAGCATTGCAAGTCAAACCTTGCTTGAGCAATTAAATGTATGGCCAGAAATTATCGCACAGCGAGCGTGCGCTTATACGCATATGGACGTACGTGATGCCGACAGTTTTGGCAAAATAGCATTTAATAATGAACAACTTGAGCTTGAGCATTTAGGCCACATTGTTGAAAACGACATTATCCGCTACGCGCTTATAAAAGAGCTAGAGCAACAAAGCAGCGCAACACTAATGTTTGATACGCAGTATCAGCAAATACATCAAAGCGAATCAGATGTATTTATAACGCTTAAAAGCGGCGAGCCAATTATTGCAAAACTGCTGGTGGCCGCTGATGGGGCAAACTCAGCTATACGTAAACAATTTAATATGGCGCTTAGCTTTAAAGATTACGATCACCATGCGCTAGTTGCGACTGTTAAAACTAAAGAGCCGCACGCAAATACCGCACGCCAAGTGTTTTTACCAACCGGGCCGCTGGCATTTTTACCACTGAGCGATGCAAATACCCATTCAATAGTATGGTCTACCAGCCCAAACCACTGCGATGAGCTGCTTGCAATGGACGACAGCAGCTTTAATAAAGCCGTAATGGCAGCCATAGATGGCCAATGCGGGCTATGTGAAGTGCAAAGTGCGCGCGCAGCTTTCCCACTTAAAATGCGATACGCTCAGCAATGGGTTTCAGGCAAAGTGGTACTCATTGGCGATGCTGCACATACAATCCATCCACTTGCAGGGCTTGGGATGAACCTAGGCCTAAAAGACGCCGCTTATTTAATTGAGCTTTTAACAAGTAATAATAAAGAATTTGCAAGCACGCGCACACTTCGCGATTACGAACGTACCCGTAAGCTCGATGCGCAAAAGCACATAGCCATGATGCAAGGGCTAAAAGAGTTATTTGAAGGTGCAAACCCGGTTAAAAAACTTATTCGCGGAGTAGGGCTCTCACTCATTGATAATTTAGGCCCAATAAAACACCTGTTCGCCAAAGAGGCGATAGGGAAGTGATGTAGGTTGAGTGAAACAAAACTCCACGAGAAAAGCGGTTAGTTATTCGCTTTTAATAAAAAACCGATGTTTAATTTAAGCATCGGTTTTTTATTAAAATAAATTAAGTACTTACTTTGTATGTTTTTTCGGTAAACTTTGTTATTTTTACATTAAATATAATAAAAAGTTTTTACTAAATTTTAAGGAAGAAATAAATGTTAAAAATAACACTCTTATTTTTTTTATTAACTGCGTCTGTAGTTCATGCAAAAGATAAACCGTGGGAGTCTTACGCTAAACTTCCAATGGTAGAGCAACCACAAATATCGCCAAATGGAGAAATGATAGCAACACTTTATAATACTGCTGAAGGCCCTACTATCAGTTTAGCTAAATTTCCTAGTATCGAATTCAATATATTAGCAAGTCTCAAAAAAGATAAAGACAGAGTCGACTTTATTCGTTGGTCAGGTAATAAATATATCATTGTTTCTGCTAGTTACCCTGAATATGTCAATGGTCAATACATGAGAGTTTCAAGGTTATATTCGATCAATGTTGAAACCAATGAAAGTAAAATGCTAACTACGCGACGTTTTTCTGAATATAAGTGGTATAGATATCAGAGTTTCAGACTCGTTTCCTCACTTAAAAATGAGCCAGATTTCGCGCTAGTGTCAACGTTTGATGAAAAAGATAAAGCTTATTCTGTTTTTAAAGTTGAATTAGGTGATTCTAGTTTTGATAAAATTCAGAGGAATAAAGAAAATATTGGAAGTTGGTATGCAGACCCTAAGGGAGTTTTACGCCTGGGGATCGCAATTGATAAAAAAGATGATAAGTTTATTGCTTCAATATGGTATCGAGCAAAGAAAGATGAAGCATTAAAAATGATTCATACCCATATTTTGGGTGAAGATAGTACTTTCTCCATCCAAGGCCTTAATGAAGATGGTACAAAAGCTTACGTCCTTTCTGATCGTGTATTAAACAGACAAGCTTTATGGTCATATGATATCGAGTCAGGGGAGTTTGAAGAGCTTGTTTATAGCAATGATAAATACGATATAAATAATGCAATCGTTAATAGTGAGGGCGATTTTATAGGGGTTGGCTACTATGATGATTTCTACAAGAGCCATTATTTTTCAGAGGTAGACGGTAAGCAAGAGCTTATGGTTGCTAATTTATTTGGTGATAAGCAAGCTAGTATTGTTAGCCGTAGTAAAGATAGAACACGAATTCTTGTAAATGTAATAAGTGATTCAGTCAGCCCTACTTATTATTATTTTGATTTAAACACAAAGAAGGGCGGCGCTTGGCTATCTAAATTTCCTTATTTAGCACGTAATAAATTTGTACCAGTGCAAAACTATAGCTTTAAAGCGAGCGATGGAGCTGAAATCTCAGGCTATTTTACAAAACCAGAAGGAATTAAAACTCCGCCGCTAATTGTAATGCCTCACGGAGGACCGCATAGTCGAGACTACAAATACTTTAATCGAGAGCTTCAATATTTAGTTAGTTTAGGTTATGCGGTATTGCAAGTGAACTTCAGGGGCTCAGAAGGTTTTGGTAGTGCTTTTGAAACTGATGGTTATTATCAGTGGGGTAAACGTATGCAACAAGATGTATATGATGCAATGGATTGGGCTACTAGAACAGGATTAACATCAAAAAATAATGCATGTATTTATGGCGCAAGTTATGGTGGTTATGTTGCATTAACAGCTGCATGGCAAGAGCCCGAACGCTTTAAATGCATTATTAGTATTTCTGGAATATCGGATCTAAAAGGGTTAGTTGAAGATGAAGAGCGACAAGATGCCTACCTAGGTAATATTGTTGATATGACTGATAGTAAAGCCGTTGATGCATTATCTGAGGTTTCGGCAATCAATATGATTAACCGAATTAAAGCCCCAATTTTGCTTATCCATGGGACAAAAGATACGAGAGTCGACTATCGACAATCAAAATATTTTTATGATAAAGCAAAGCGAAACCTAGATATAAAGTATGTTGAAATTGATGACGGAACACACTTTTTTGATGATCCAGAAAGCTTAAAAGTACAATACAAAGAGGTTACTGAGTTTCTTAAAAAGCATTTGTAAGTAAATCAAATGGGCTTTTTTATTCAAAACCGATGTTTAGTTTAAACATCGGTTTTTGTTTTATGGTGGTTTTAAATATATTAAAAGCTGCGCTTTTCACGCGAGCAAGCTCAGCGTCTACGTGTAAAGTTTAACACTGAGCTTAATTTTACCTGTAGGCGTTTAGCTTGCTGACGCGACGAGCGTAGCTCGTAATTACTATTGTTAGCTAAAAAGCGCTTTGCGTTAAATCAGTTACAAATTCTTTTGTGCTTCATTCACCATATCTTTGAGTGCATCAATTAACATTGGATCTCGCGAGTTTTGCTTAGCAAGTTCTAATGCGTATTTCATACTGGTGACGGCCTCTTTGAACTGCTTATTTGCAGTATAGCCTTGCGATAAACGCATGTGAGAATAGGCTGCATTTGGGTAATGGGTAGTAAAGTGTTTAAGCGTGGTAATAGCTTTAGCTGTGTTACCAAATTTTTGCTGGCTATGAGCAAATTCTACGTATACATCTTGTGGAATTTTAAGCTCAAACCCGTACTTATCACTCAGTGCTTTGTAATAACCTGTAATGAGCGATACATCAGCAAATCTTCCGTGCTCGTCAGTAACGCTAAAAATTAGGTCGCCAAATAAGTTAATTAGGCTATCGCTAAGGGCTGGTAGTATGGTGCCCATATGGCTAAAAGTAGGGTAATGCTTATATTCCCATTTTAGCTGTGTGGGCATTTGTTGCTCTAAATTTACAAAAGTATTTAATACACCTGTATAAAAGCGTGACCCTTCACTTGCTACACTAATAAATAACGATTGACCGCCTTTAGGATTTTTAGTGTATTTTATAATATTATTTTTTAATTCTTCATCACTCCACCAACTGTTTGGGCTTATAGCTATATAGTTATTAAATAACTCAGGCTGATTAACTAAAGTATAAAGCGCTAAAGTACCTGCATTAGAGTGGCCAATTAAGGTGTTGTAGCCGTTAGTTGAGTAATTACTGTTTATGTAAGGCATGAGTTCATCAGACACAAACTTTAAAAACTTGTCTGTTTGCCCAGCATCAGGCCATTTATTTTTTACAAAGGTTTGAAACTCAGTTTTAGGCTCACCATCTACTTTAGGTAAGTAATCGCGAACACGGTTAGTTGTATCAATACCAACGAGCATTGCGTTAGGTATCTGCTCGTAATCAACAAGGGATTTAATAACACCAGACGCCGTATGAAAGTGCTCAACACCATCAAGTAAATAAATAACATAAAGCGGCTGATCGTCTTTTACAGTGTCAGGTATGAAAATTTTAATGGGTCTGTCTTCGTTAAGTATTTTTGATTGTAGAATGACTTTTTTACCAACGGTTATGTCGGTTGTATTGGTTTTTGCGTGGCTTAAAAATGGTGTACTAAAAGTAAGTATTAATACAAGCGATAGTAAGAGCTTCATAAATATCCTTATTTACTAATGTATTGCTTAATAATTGCACGGCTTTAAGTTTGAGTAAATACTTATATTTTGAGGCAGGTGTTAGACTTAAGTAATTAAAAGCTGCGCTTTTTACGCGCGCAAGCTTGGCGTATATGATAAATATTAAACTACGAGTTTAGCTTTTCCTTTAGGCCTAAGGCTTGCTAACGGGATGAGCGAAGCTCGCAATAATTGCCTTTAAACTCTTATCTATAAAAGCTTAAAAAACCTGCTTGCTTAATTATCCGTCTAAGCGTAAAATGCGCGCTCATTTCGGCTTTTAAACTATTAATTCCTTGCCTTAAACCGACCGGCCGAAACGGTAGAAGGCTCTATTAACCGTAAGGAATATCCATGCGTCATTACGAAATCGTATTCATGGTTCACCCTGATCAGAGTGAGCAAGTAACTGGTATGATCGAACGTTATACTGGTTCTATCACTGAAGCTGGTGGTACTATCCACCGTCTTGAAGACTGGGGCCGCCGTCAACTGGCTTACCCAATCAACAAGCTTCATAAAGCTCATTATGTTCTTATGAACGTTGAAGCACCTACTGAAGTAATCAGCGAGCTAGAAACTACTTTCCGCTACAACGATGCAGTGCTTCGTAACTTAGTTATGCGTACTAAAAATGCTGTAACTGAAGCGTCTCCTCTTGCAAGAGAAGAGAAGAAAGAAGCACCAGCTGCTTAATTGTTTTGAGTCCTAGCATGGCATGTAGTCAGCAGTTATTATAATGGTTAGCCCATATATGAATCAGCTGGTTATATCTGGGGTAGTTTGTAAAACTCCCAAGTTTAGCCAAAGCCCTGCTGGCATCCCGCATTGTATTTTTGTTGTAGAACATAAATCGATGCAAACCGAAGCAGACCTTAACCGTAATAGTTATGTGAGGCTTCAGGTAGTTGCCAGTGGAAAGCAAATGCAACAACAGACTCAACATTTGCACGTTGGGCAGGCATTGCAAGTGAGTGGTTTTTTAAATCGCCACGAAGGTCGTAACGGCCTTAGCCAATTGGTTTTGCATGCTCAGCATATAGAAAGAATTATTTGAGGAATTAATCTCATGGCACGTTATTTCAGACGTCGTAAGTTCTGCCGCTTTAAAGCGGAAGGCGTACAACAAATCGATTACAAAGATCTAGCTACTCTTAGAAACTATGTTACAGAAAGTGGCAAAATCGTACCTAGCCGTATCACAGGTACTAGCGCTAAATACCAGCGCCAGCTAGCAACTGCTATTAAGCGTGCTCGCTACTTAGCCCTTCTTCCATACACTGACTTACATAAGTAAGCAGCGGATTAACAGTTTTTAAAAGGTGTAGAAACATGCAAGTTATTCTACTAGATAAGATCGCTAACCTAGGTAGCCTAGGTGAACAGGTTGTAGTTAAATCTGGTTTCGCACGTAACTTCCTTTTCCCGCAAGGTAAGGCAGTTCCTGCGACTAAAGCTAACATTGAAACGTTTGACGCTCGTCGTGCAGAACTTGAAGCGAAAATCGCTGAACAGTTAGTTGCTGCACAAGCACGCGCTGAAAAACTAGAAGCATTAGCAGAAGTTACATTAGTATCTAAAGCTGGTGACGAAGGTAAGTTATTCGGTTCAATCGGTACTCGTGACATCGCTGACGCTATCTCAGCTGTTGGTGTTGAAGTTGCTAAGTCAGAAGTTCGTTTGCCTCTAGGTACTATCCGTGAGACTGGTGAATTTGACGTATCAATTTCAGTTCACTCAGACGTAACGGCTACTATCAAAGTAATCGTAATCGCTGAAGCTTAATTTTTAATTAAGCTAAAAAAGCCGTGCTATTAGCACGGCTTTTTTGTGCCTATAATTTGGCTAACTTCATTAGTTGAGGGCACAATTTAATACAACCTCGTATAATCCCCTTTTTATTCAATTATTTTTTCATTCCTTTTAAACCTTTTCGAACTGTCATTACGTCTAACTTATCAATACACTTAAATAGCAACTCAACAATAATAATTAAAAGGCGGCATCACGGATGTTACACGTTAAACCCGAACCAACGCCTTTGTGCGAAGCTGCACTCATTGAGCGAGTTAAATCGGGTGATCAAGGCGCATACACAACGCTTTATGAGTTACATATAAAACGAGTATACGGTTTATGTTTACGTTTATTAGCAGACCAAGCACACGCCGAAGACGCCGCCCAGGAGGTATTTGTAAAGGTATGGCATAAAATAGCATTGTTTGATGGGCGTTCGCAGTTCTCTACTTGGCTATATAGTGTTGCCAGTAATGTAGCGATAAGTTACCTGCGCAAGCAAAAAAACTGGTTACAAAAAGTAGTAAGTATTGAACACAGCGGTATGGATGAGCAATCAGCTAACGACTGCAAAGGCTTAAATGGCCTCGATAAGTTAATAGTAAGGCTTCCTGAGCGCGCACGTATGGTATTTGTATTATTTGCTATTGAAGGTTACAGGCACGAGGAAATCGCGGAGCAATTAGGTATGGCTGTTGGTTCAAGTAAGTCACAATATCATCGTGCTAGGCAGTTATTACAAGAGTGGTATGAAAATGAGTAAACCAAACTTTAACGACTACTTAAACAAGTCATTAAACACGCTTGATAAAGAAATTACGCCACAAAAAGATTTATGGGCGGGGATTGAGCGAGCAATTGTTAATAATAAGCAGAACCCAAACAGCACTATTATTTGGCCAAAACTAACGGCAATAGCAGCGTGTACTGTGGCTGCTTTAATTGCTGTTAATATATTTGTTATAGCACCTGAGCCACAGCCCGTAGTGGCTATAAGTGATTACTTTTCGGCTCAAAAAAATAGTTTGTTAGTTGAATACGAAAATAAAGAAGCATTAACCACTAACTGGCAAACGCAACTACAAGAGCTTGAAGAAGCTGAGCAAGCCATAAAGCAAGCTCTTGAAAACGAACCACAAAACCAAGCGCTACTGACAATGTTAGCGCAAATATATCAACAACAACTTGATTTAATTAACAAGGTGCACGCGCCACGTTGGCAGCACATTTAGGAGTATGATATGAAAGCGATTTTATTAGGACTG
Source organism: Pseudoalteromonas sp. SWYJZ98 (assembly GCF_015864495.1). Taxonomy (NCBI): domain Bacteria; kingdom Pseudomonadati; phylum Pseudomonadota; class Gammaproteobacteria; order Alteromonadales; family Pseudoalteromonadaceae; genus Pseudoalteromonas; species Pseudoalteromonas sp. SWYJZ98. The sequence continues at coordinate 22,329 of NZ_JADYXA010000006.1, forward strand.
AGCTTATTTCCGTTGGCGGCATTTGCGGGTGAAAAAATAGATAAGCAAATAGACGTACCAAGTGGCGGCACTATTTTTATTGAAAACCAACGCGGTGATATACATATTACAGGCTGGGATAAAAACGAATTTAAAGTATCTGGCGAGCTTGATGATAAAGCACAGGGTTATGAGCTTAAAACAAGTGGCGATAAAACACAGTTTATTGTAAAAATGCCCCGTAAATCAAATTGGGGTAATAATGGTGACGGCTCAAACCTAACTATATTTATGCCTAAAAGCAGTAGCTTAGAGTTTGCGGGTGTTAATGTATCGGTGACTGCAAAGGAGCTTAAAAGCGGCGCTGAAGTTGATGTGGTTAACGGCGAAATTACGGTAGATGATATTACTGGCAACATTAAGCTCACCACTGTAAATGGTGATGTGAACGCTGAGAACTTAAACGGGAATATTCAGTTTGAAACCGTAAATGGTGAAATTAACGATAGGCAATCAAGTGGTGAGTTGCGTTTTAGCGCTGTTAATGGTGATATTAAATCAACTTCAAGCGCTAATGATGTACGCCTTGAAAACGTAAATGGCGATATAGAATTTACGCTATCGGCTATTAAAAACCTACGTATTAATACGGTCAATGGCGAAGCAGAAGTACAGATTAACGAGCTTTTAAAAGGCGGTGATGTACGTTTTGAATCAGTAAGTGGTGATGCCGATTTTTATTTCCCACAAAGTGTATCAGCAAAGTTTGAAATTAAAGCCCATGCTAATGGTAAAATCATTAACAAAGTCAGTAGTGACAAAGTCAGTAAAGCTAAATATGGCCCAGCCAGTGATTTAGAGTTTAGTATTAATGGCGGTAATGCAAATGTTGAAATGGATACCATAAGTGGACGAATAGAGCTTCGTACCAAATAACACTCATTCCCCATCACGATTACAAAAAGCAGGAAAGATTTCCTGCTTTTCTATTTGCACAGCCCCTGCAAGTCGATAGAATAGAGCCATTCAATTTTACTACTGTGAAGTTATGGCCAAACCAGATAAGCAAGTCGATACTCTTAAAGTTCCTCCCCATTCAATAGAAGCTGAACAATCTGTTTTAGGTGGCTTAATGCTTGATAACCAAGCTTTTGACCGCGTAGCTGAGCTTGTTGTATCACAGGATTTTTATACCCGCACGCACAAGTTAATTTTTGAGGCGATGACGGCACTTGCTGAGATTGGCGATCCGATAGATTTAATCACTATTTCTGAAAGTTTAGAAAAAAATAATAAACTTGCAGGTATTGGGGGTTTTGCTTACTTAGCCGAAATTGCTAAAAATACGCCAAGTGCAGCCAACATTGATGCCTACGCAAACATTGTACGTGAGCGTGCTGTTGTACGTGAAATGATTGGCGTGGCAAATGAAATAGCCGAAGCGGGTTTTAATACCGAAGGGCGTACTAGTCACGACCTACTCGATTTTGCCGAAAGCAAAGTATTTAAAATTGCCGAGCAACGTACAAAAAGTACGGAAGGCCCGCAAAGTATTCATAACATACTCGAAAAAACCGTTGATAAAATAGAAGAGCTTTATCAATCGCCACAAGATGGTGTAACGGGTGTAAGTACAGGTTATGCCGATCTTGATAAAATGACGACGGGCCTGCAACCGTCTGACTTAATTATTGTTGCAGCGCGTCCTTCAATGGGTAAAACCACCTTTGCGATGAACCTTGCAGAACATGCCGCAATGACTCAAGACAAACCCGTGCTAATTTACTCGCTAGAGATGCCTTCAGAACAAATTATGATGAGGATGTTAGCGTCTCTTGGCCGTATTAACCAAACTAAGGTACGTACAGGTCAGTTAGATGATGACGATTGGGCGCGACTTTCATCAACAATGGGCTTGTTGATGGAAAAAGGCAAAATGTATGTGGATGATGCCTCGGGCTTAACACCTACCGATGTTCGCTCTCGTGCGCGTCGTATTGCGCGTGACCACGGCGGCATTAGTATGATCATGGTCGATTACTTGCAGCTAATGCGCGTACCTAGCCTTGCTGATAACCGAACGCTTGAAATTGCTGAAATTTCGCGTTCACTTAAATCACTAGCAAAAGAGCTAAAATGTCCGGTTGTTGCGCTTTCGCAGCTAAACCGTACGCTAGAGCAACGTGCCGATAAGCGCCCAATTAACTCAGATTTACGTGAGTCAGGATCGATAGAGCAGGATGCCGATTTAATTATGTTTATTTACCGTGACGAAGTTTACAACGAAGACAGTACCGATAAAGGTATTGCTGAAATTATCATAGGTAAACAACGTAACGGCCCAATTGGTAAAGTGCGTTTAACATTCCAAGGTCAATTTTCTCGCTTTGATAATTACGCGGGACAAGCGGTAGATGACGATTACTAATGCGCTTAGCCACTGCTGAAATTAACTTAACGGCACTTGCGCATAATTTAGCGCAAGTTAAGGGCTTTGCACCTAACAGCAAAGTAATGGCGGTGCTAAAAGCAAATGCTTACGGGCATGGATTAGTAACGATTGCGCAGCATTTAAATAATGCTGACGCATTTGCTGTGGCACGTATAGATGAAGGGCTCGCCCTTCGAGCTGGGGGCTTAACAAAACCAATTGTTTTGCTAGAAGGCTTTTTTAACAAAGCCGACTTACCGATTCTGCTCGCCAACAATTTTCAAACTATTATTCACGATGAGTACCAATTAGCGGCGCTTGAAAAAGCAAAGCTAGATGCACCAATAACATGCTGGTTAAAAGTAAATACAGGTATGCATCGATTAGGTATTGCGCCAGAGCAGTTTGAAGCGTTTTATAACCGCTTGCAAAAAACACCTAACGCTAAAAATACCGTTAATTTAATGACCCATTTTTCGTGTGCTGATGACGTTGATAATGCTAAAACGGTTCAACAAATTACGTTGTTTGATAATTTAGTGAATGGTATTGACCAAGCGCATTGTTTATCAAATTCGGCTGGTATTATTGCCTGGCCAAGCGGTCATGGCGATTGGGTGCGTCCTGGGCTTATGTTATATGGTGTATCGCCAATGGCAAATAGCGTTGGGCAGCAACACAAATTAAAACCAGTTATGCGCTTAACTACGCGCGTAATTGCAGTGCGTGATGTGCCTGCTAATGAGGCTGTTGGGTATGGTGGTCGTTGGAAAAGCGATAAACCAACCAAGTTAGCTGTAGTGGCTATGGGTTATGGTGATGGTTATCCTCGGCATGCTAAAGAGGGGACACCGGTAATAATTGGTGAGCAGCGTTATGGTATTGTAGGAAGCGTAGCTATGGACATGATCAGCGTTGATATAGGCGCTAATGAGCATAATATTAAAGTTGGCGACAGAGTCACTATGTGGGGCCCTGAGCTTCCAGTTGAAGAAATAGCACTGTGCGCTGATACTATCCCTTACGAGCTATTATGTAATATTACACCACGCGTAAGTTATGAGTATCAGCCATAGTTAGTTTTTAGCGTACACCAATTGGGTATAATTACTCTTTTATAAAGTAAATGTCGCTAAAGCCCATACGGGCAAATTCTTGGTCGCGAAAGTTACGAACAGAAGCAGACCCTTTTGAGGTCATTTCTATTTGGCGTACCATGTTTAAGTAATTTGTTAAATCAATACCCTCGGCAGCAGCAATAGCTTGATACATGTCGTGGTATTTATCTTTTGCGAAGTTAATTTCGCGCGGTTGGTTTTTAAATGTATACGTTATTCTGCGTGCCATAATAAGCTCAGTTAAATTGAGTGTTAGTATAATTTTACACTGTATTGAACTGGCATTGAATGATTTGTTTAAATCAAATAATTAAAAAGTAGAGTTTAAAATGAAATTATCAGTAGAGATCAGTAAATATCCACTTCACCAAGATTACATTCCGTTTATTAAAGGCTTTATTGACCGCTTAAACGAATACGAAGATTTAAAAGTGATTACTAATACGTTATCAACGCAAATTTTTGGTGATTATGATTTAGTAATGCAGGTGCTAAATACTGAAATTAAGCGTTCATATGAAGAATTTGGTAAAGCTATTTTTGTATGTAAGTTTCTCTCTGGCGACTTATCGCCTGAATAATCAATAATACCAACCTGCATAAATCTTTGATCAATTTAACGAATTAAATTGCACTATAACGTCGTTAAAAATTTTTTATTTAGAACAACTAGATAAAAAAATTTTTGCCTAGTTCTAGTGTAATTTTCTTAACGTTAAATAGACCCCGTATATAAGCAGATTGGTATAACAATCTGCACAACTAAACGGTAACTGCATAATATGGACTTTTTAACACAAACCTTAAGCGGTTTTACAGCAATGTCGCATTGGGAATACATTGCGGTAGGATTGTCGATGGCGTACTTATTATTGGCAATAAAGGAAAGCTTATGGTGTTGGCCAGCGGCATTTTTTAGCACGCTCATTTATACAATAATGTACTGGAATGGCGCATTGCTCATGGAGTCGTTACTTAATTTTTATTATATGTATATGGCTGTGTTTGGATGGGTTGTATGGCGAAAAGGCAAAGCTGAAAATTTAAATATTACATCGTGGTCGATAAACCGTCATGCTGTTTTAATTAGTTTAACAACCGTAGCTGCAATAACTATTGGTTACGTTATGCAAAACTATACGCATGCCGATTTTGCTTATCTTGATAGTTTTACAACGTGTTTTGCTGTAGTAACTACTTACTTAGTTGCTAAAAAAGTCCTCGAAAACTGGCTGTACTGGATTGTAATAGATGCAGCTTCCATGTATTTATATTATGAAAAAGGCTATTACCCAACGCTTGCGCTCTTTATATTTTATACGATTATGGCAGCGTGGGGCTTTAAAACTTGGTACGAAGAGTACGAACAAAGCCAAGCTAAGCCGCTAGCTCAGCTTTAATTAATGATTGAGCATACTCAGTTAGTAAAAATGTGTAGGGCGTTTATAGAGCCTACGAGCGTTATTTCAAGCGAGCGACTACTTAATGGTTTTAGTAACGATAATTTTTTAATACGTACCAAACAACAAGGGTATTTATTAAAGTGTTATAAAAGCCATTGGCCAGCCATAGGGCTTGAAGCACAGCGTTTTTTAAGTGAGCTTAATATATGTCCTGCGCCTGTTTGGCTCGATAAAAAGAATAGCCGTGCGGTATTTAATTATATTGAAGGTAATACAGCGCAATCGGATATAACGCTTAGCTTTATTAATAAACTTGCTCAAGTGCACAATTACACAGTGTCTACTGCGCCAATGGATATAGCTAAAGAGCTGCATTTTTATCAAAGCACCGGCGTATATACGCAATATAAACCTCAAATAGAGCAGGCACTCAAAGTAGTTGCAGCCATGCAATTTGATGAAGGCTTTTGTCATAATGACTTGGTAAAAGATAACATTATTGTAAATGCTTCGGGCATGTATTTAATTGATTTTGAGTACGCGCAAACTAATGATGTATATTTTGATTTGGCAGCCCTTGCAGTGAGCTTTAATCTTAATGAGAGTAGTGAAAGTACATTGTTAAACAACTATAAAAATAGCGTTGATAAAACAAGCACGTTTTACCCATCAATAGATAAGCTAAATTACTATAAGCTGTTTTTTTTGGTGTTATGTATTGCTTGGTATGAGGAGCGCAGCATAACTAGTAAATCTATAATGTTACGTGCGCAGCTAAATAAACTTGTTACTAATACTTTTTTATAAAAGTTACAAACCACCAAAGCGTTCAGCGAGCTCTTTGTACTTTGTTACTTCTGCGGCATCAAATTGTGGCTCGCCGTTTTCGTCTTCTGACTTAGCTATTAGTAAACTCTCGCGAGCAAGACGCTTAACACGCTCAACTTTTACACCTAAAAATTCAGCGGTTTGCTCAGTAGACATTAAACTCATTATTATTTCCTCGTATTAAACTAATCCTCACAGCGACAATCATAATTTTAATGTTACTAAACCGTTACTGTTTCTTATCTAATAAGAATAAATAGCGTGTTTTTAAGCCTTTGTGAAGTGTTTTATTTAAAACAGCTTAATTAATAAGCATATAAGCTGATCTTACTGGTATTTATTTAAAGATCTCTTTATCATTGCCAGTGCTAAAGCACTGATATCGCGAGTTGGTGTGGCGGCAACAAATGTGCTCTCGTGGTGAAATGGATATCACGTGGCCCTCCGGAGGCTGAGTTGTAGGTTCGATCCCTACCGAGAGCGCCATTTGCTTTTATATGTATCAATTATCCTCTTTATATTACCTAGCTTCTTATTAATTACTCTTATATTTAAAAGTGCATTTACTGCAAAAACTTTGAAAGTTAATTTTAAAAAACAGCTTTCTAGTTATTTATACAATGCAAAATTAGCATCCAAAAATCATGTTGTAATTATTTACATATAAGATTTAGTGATAAATGAGGAAGACCGATTCAATGTCAAATAGTCAATTAGAGATACTAGCTCAAGGACACGCTTATCTTGAAGGTGTAACTAAAGAGGACTATTCCCAAGTCATTACTCCTAACTTTATTAGCTCGGCAGGAGCTCATATGCGACATATTATCGATCATTATCAATCTTTAATGACCGGCTTTAGCACGCAAAAAGTAGATTATGATTGCCGCTTAAGAGGAGGAGATATTGAAAACTCTCCAACTGCTGCAATAAAAAAAATTGCCGAAATAACAACGTGGGTTGAGCAGCTAAGTCCAGATGATTTTAATAAACCGTTATCACTTTCAAGTGAAGTTTCGATTAAAAGCAAAAATGTACAAACAGTAACAACATCACTTGCGCGAGAGCTTATTTTTGTAGGCAGTCACGCTGTGCACCATTACGCGATGATTTCACAAATTTCTTTTGCTCAAAAGTCGCAGCTCGATCAAAGCTTTGGTTTAGCACCAAGTACAGCTACCTTTTTAAGAGAAAATAGCCAGCCAGCACAACCAAAATCGATGCAAAATTAAAATGTGCACGTTAAGTTACTTTTTAACTGATGATGGCTACGAGCTATTTTTAAATCGCGATGAGCAAAAAACACGAGAAACGGCAATCGCTCCAAGTAAGCACCAGGGCAATGCAATTTTCCCCATTGATCCGCAAGGAGGAGGTACTTGGCTTGGGGTATCGCATTTTGGGCAAACACTCGCATTATTAAATGATTACCAAAGTGTATTTGATATAACTGCGGTAAAGCATAGTAGAGGTCTGTTAATCCCTCATTTACTGAGCAATAAAGCCCCTGCATTGTACCAATTACAAAACATGGATTTATCGGGCTACGCGCCTTTTAAGTTGTGTATTTTTCCGGATGGACTATCGATAAATAACAATAACGTGGTTTTTGTTAGGTGGGATGCAAAGCAGTTGATCCACTGCCAAGTTGAACCACTTGCTACGTCATCAGGTGTTGAGCTTGAAACGGTGACACAAAAGCGTAAACAACAATTTAAGCAACTTATTGATTTAAGACATCCTGAAAGTGAGCAGTTTTTAGCGTTTCATTACAGTAAAGCCGAACAAGGGCAATATGGCGTAAACATGCTAAGAGAAGATGCAATGACGGTCAGTATTAGTCATATTAAAGTTGGTAACACTATACGCTTTAATTATTTTGATAAGCAGTCTCAGCTCATTAGTAGCATTGGTTGTTTTAAAGTGGCTGCAGCTTAACTAAATATTTTTATAGCCATAACTATTACATAATTAAAAACAAAAAAGTCGATGTAATTAATTACATCGACTTTTTTGTTAACTGTATTTTACCTGCTATATTAAGCAGCAGGTAAAAATTATGAGTGATTTATATAATCATCCTTTTTATCACCAAGGTAGAGCTTAAGTAGCTTTTCAGGCGCACTTGGTAAGTGCACACTTAAAAGTAATCCTGCCGTGTGATTAAAGTTGCTATCAATGCCCATGCAGTGAAATTGAGCGCCTAGCTTATGGTACTGCTTTAATAAAATCGGTATGTCTTTTTTATCTTCTTCTATTCCCATAAGCAATGCTGATACATGGGCTATGTTTAACGTGTGGTCATTAATAAAGTCTTCAAACTCTGGGTGGAGCTTATTATTAAAAGGCGTATTGGCGCTAACACCTTGTTTATTATTAACCATTGCATGGTCAATAATTGCAACAGAACGAGGGTCATAAAGTTTACTTAATGAAACAGTGCCATATAAAGTCCTATAGCGTGGGTTTTGCGCCATAAACGCACCAATCCCTTTAAATAGCAGTAATAAACCATGGTAACTGCCCTGATGTTTTTGAACTATAAACGATCGACCCATTTCTAAGCACGGCTGTTGCTGATTAATAAAAGAAGGTTCGAAGTTAAACATTTGCGATAAATAAAGAGCGCTCACGTCGCTATTTTTTTGTAATAAATCGGTTTGTCCAATTCTATAAGCACCAATAATTTCTTCATTTTTATGATCAAAAATAAACAAATGCATGTAAGTCGCATCAAACTTATCTGTTTCGCATGGCTCGCCACTTCCTTCGTTTAATGTACGAAAGGTTATTTCTCTGAGGCGTGTTATTTCAGTAACGCAATTAGGTATTTGATCTTGATAACCGTAATAAACTGAGTAACCTTTAAAGTCGACTAAATGCTGCTCGCTTGGCAAGTTTGCAAGCTCATTTTTCATTTTTGTTTTATCAACTTCCTGCATAATGGCTTTGAGCTGTGTTGATTGGTTATCCTCTTGCCAAGGCGTTACAAAGCGCTCATCGTTTAAGTAACACTGCAAGCGCGCAAGTGCATTTATGTCGTCAGTTTTTTCAAACTTATTTAATAATTTGGGTGTAAGTAAATTACCAGCGCTTAGGCTAATAGATCTTTTTTGAATTTTAAGTAATTCGCGTATTAGCATTAATAATCTAAATCGGTAGTAAACACGCCCCAAGTTATAAAAGGTTGAGCTATTCTGACCGCTAATAAAAACAGGCAATAAAGGAGCTTGTGTTTTTAAAGCTAGTTGAGTGGTTAAGCGATTCCATTGCCCGTCAGTTACACGTTGTTTTTCTGATTGAAAAAATGACACTCTTCCCGCAGGAAAAACCACAAGTAAGCCATCATTTTAACATGACTAAAACACTGTTTTATTGCGCTGGTATTAATGGCTGCTTTTGGTTTTAGTGGGTTAGCAAAAATAAAATAGTCTTTAATTTCTTTAAATATTTTTAAACCCACGTTAGCCATTACTTTTGTATCGCTACGATAATGGGTGAGTAAATTTGCAATAATTACGCCCTCAATCATGCCATAAGGGTGATTACATACCACTATGCAAGGACCATGCTTTGGTATTTTGTTAATAACATCTTGTGCACCAAGCACATTAATACCTAATACATTTAACAGCTTTTCACTAAACTCTTGTTTATCTAAACCCGATAAATTATTACAGAGGTATATATCACGTAGCTTATTGATGCCCAATAGGCTATCGAGCAGCGGAGCGGCTATTTTTAGTATATGACCCAAAGGCGAGGCTGTGTTTATTGCAGCCACACTTAGGTTTGATACGGGGTGGTTTAATTTTGTCATATACGTTGATGCTCTTAAATTTTTATAGCTGTTGTGTATATTTAGACCGAGAAAAAACCACATTATGTTCAAATTAGGTTAATTAAGTTTGTTTAAAAGCTTAAAAATAATACTCAAATAGTCTTTTAAGTGCTAAATGGTTGTAGGTTATTAAGAAAATAGAAGAGGGTTTTAATTATCCATAAAATAAGGTTACCCACTACAGCTAATAAGAGTGATACAGCAAGTAATCCTTTGTAGTTATATATCACTACTTGCAACTCAAAAACTAGACTTTTAGGCTTAATTAATGATATTTAAGGTACATATTCCTTAATAGAAAAATCCCGCCTTTATGCTAATTACTTTGCCCGTATCTGAGCTTACTCCTGGTATGTATGTTGATAGCGTTACTAAGCAACATGAAGGGATCAATAGCATAAAAATTAAGACCAGTGGCTTAGTGCGCGACAAATCTATTATTAAGCGTTTAGTCTCTGAAGGGGTGCTTGAGCTGCTTATAGATTTTGCTAAAGGTGATGCCCCAGTTCCTGCCAAATATAAGCCTCAAAGCAAACCTAAAACATCTAATAGCCAGCAAAAAGCCGAAAAAACACCTATAGCAATCTCAATTGAACAAGAATTTGCTAAAGCGAGTGTCAATTACGATCAGCATGGCCGAAAGCTACAGTCGTTATACGGTGACTTAACATCTGGCCTGAGTGTTAATATAAAAGTGCTTGATGAAATAGCCAGCGAAATAGTCAGCTCAGTTTTTCGTAATGCTAACGCTATGACTATTCTTACTCGTATAAAAGATAAACACAGCTATAACTGGCGGCATATGATCAACTGCGCCATTTTTACCGCTGTATTTGCTAAATACTTAGGGTACAAAATGGCTGTTGTGCAAGAGCTTGCCATGGGCGCGTTACTTCATGATTTAGGCCAAGCTAAATTACCGCAGGGTATATTTTCAAAGCCAACTAAGGTTACTAATAATGAGCTCTTAGCGATTAAAAAGCATGTAGCGCAAGGTTTGGGTTTAGTTAAAGGCGAGAAGGGTATAACACCCCTTATGCTTGATATGATAGTGAATCATCATGAGCGCTTAGATGGCTCTGGTTATCCGCGAGGCCTACAGGCAGAGAAGTTAAGTCGTCCAGCGCGTATAATGGCAATTGTAGATGTGTACGATGCAATGACTGCCGATAGAATGCATCAAGATGGTGATGAACCAATCAACGCATTGCGGTACTTATTAGCCAATAAGCAATTGTTTGATGGTGAGTTAGTACAGCGTTTTATAAAGTGTTTAGGGGTTCATCCGGTAGGAACTATTGTAAAATTAACGAATGAACGTTTAGCCTTAGTGCTTGAAGGGAACGTATTAAATCCTATTAAACCTAAAATTAAGCTATTTTATAATGCTAAGCACAATCATCATGTTACACCGAAAGACATCGATTTAAGTGAGCACACCCAAGAGCTTAAAATACTATCAAGTGTTAAGCCCTTAGATTATCAGATTAATTTGTCTCGCCTGCTAAAAGAGCATTTGTTGAATTAGCCTTACTGCATTGCCTTTTTTTAGTTTGTTTTGCAGAAATAAACGCACCCAAAAAGCAATTTCCCATCAGTGTTAACCATAACAAAGTGCCTAGCTCTACGTGCAATGCAAAACAACACAGCGCTAAAGAAATCAACGCATTTAACATTGCCCCTAGCCAATAATGGTTTACGAGGTTATCGCATTGTCCTGCTTGAGTACATGCACAGTAGTTTGCTTTGTAAAAGCAAAACACACTCGCCCCACAAAATATTAGCCCTGTAATAATAAATAAAATGATCACAGTTTTACTTCCATTGCGATTTTATAATGAGTGTAAGTTGCTACTAATTTCAAGTCAATCTAAATGATAATTAATTACATTTAGAGTGTTTACTCTAATACCACACTTCTCATCCGATGAGTTTTAAATAGTTGTTAAAATGTCGTTAAAAAACATGTTTTTTACTGTCTTTTGACGTATTCATAGAGTTTTTTACAAAAAATTAAGGTAGTGTAATCACGTTTTAAATCCTAATAACAACACACATAGTACCCAGACAGTCAGTTTGGTTAAGGACTCAACAATGAAATTTTCTAAAACTCTTATTGCAGCTTCGCTTGCATTTGTTTCAGCTGATAGCTTTGCAGCTGCGTTTCAATTATCAGAGCAAAATGCATCGGGTTTAGGCCGTGCATACGCTGGTGAAGCTTCTATCGCAGACGACGCGTCTGTAGTTGCACGTAACCCTGCACTAATGACTTTATTTAAAGAAAAGCAACTAAGTGTTGCTGCTATTGGCGTAATCCCAGATGTAAGCTTAGAAGGTGAAGGCGCGCCAACTGGTATTGATCAATCTTCATTAGATGACGATAGCATTGCACCAAGTGCAGTGGTACCAGCAGCTTACTTTACTATGCCTTACAACGATAAAGTATCGCTTGGTTTTGGTGCATTTTCTAACTTTGGTTTATCAACAGACTTTGACGATGACTACTCAGCAGGACAGATTGCTGGTAAAACAGAAATCTTCACCGTTAACTTAAATGCAAGCGTTGCTTATAAAGTTACTGAAAAGTTTAGCTATGGTATTGGCTTAAATGTAATTTACGCTGATGCAACTATTGTGCGTCACCTAGGAACAACTCCGCTGCCTATTCCAGATCAAACTGAAGTTGTAAATCTTGAAGGTGATGATACAGGCTATGCTTTGAACATTGGTTTAATGTATCAATTAGATGAAAACAGTCGTTTTGGTTTTAATTATCGTACAGAAACAGATATTACATTTGAAGGTACTTACTCTAACCAGTTACCTATGACAGACTTTACGCCACAAGGTTTGTCTGGAACTGAGCTTCCAGGATCTGTTGATATTACACTTCCTGCAATAGCTGAATTTTCAGGTTCTCATCAGTTAGATGAAAAACTTGGTCTTCATTACAGTATTTTATGGACAGGTTGGAGTAGCTTTGATTCATTAGAAGCACAAGTTACAGCTCCAACTGGCGATAAGTTTAGCGCATTTAATAAAGATGAAAGCTTCTCTGATTCATACCGTTTCGCTGTTGGTTCAGATTACCAATATAACGAAGATTTATTACTTCGTGCTGGTGTAGCATTTGATCAGTCTCCGGTATCACAAGATCACCTGTCGATCTCTATCCCAGATACAGATCGTTTTTGGTTCTCATTCGGTGGTAACTACACAATTGATCAAAGCTCTAACGTTGATCTTGGTGTAAGTATTATCCGTGGTAAAACTCAGAACTTTGAAGAAGATGGATTTGAGTTTGAGTCAGAAGGTAATGCAGTACTAGTTGGTGCTCAGTACAACTACAAGTTTTAATGTAGAAGTGTCTTGTGGTTAATCACAGGGCACAAAAAAGCCGCTCACTTTAATTAAAGTGAGCGGCTTTTTTAATGCCTATTAAATAGTGTTAATAGGCATAATAACTAAAATTATAAGCTTTCTATTTTAGTTTTTTGCTCAAGTAGCTTAGTTTTAGCATCACTAAATTCAGCCAGTTTTGCATTTTCTTTAGCAAGTACAGCTTCAGGTGCGTTGTTTACAAACTTTTCGTTAGCGAGTTTGTTTTGCACTTGTGCTAGGCCTTTTTCTGCTTTTTCGAGTTGCTTATTAATACGCGAAAGCTCGGCTTCTACATCAATTAAGCCCGCCATTGGGATCATGATCTCAAGGTTGCCAACATAAGACGTTGCACATGCAGGTGCGTCGTCTTTGTTTTCAAGCATTGTAAACTCTTCAATTTTTGCAAGTGATGCTAAAAATGATTTGTTTTCTTCAATGCGGCGCACGTCGTCGCTTGATGCATTAGCAAGTAATACGCTAAGCGGTTTACTTGGGCTAATATCCATTTCACCACGAATATTACGAATAGCTAAAATGAATTGTTTAACCCACTCTAAGTCGTCCATCGCTTTAGCATCAACGCTTGCTTCATTATATACAGGGAACGGCTGAACCATAATGCTGGTGTTTGCTGTTTCAAGGCCTGCAAGCGGTGCAACACGTTGCCAAATAGTTTCAGTGATGTACGGCATCATTGGGTGCATTAAACGCAGTAAGCTTTCAAGTACGGTAATAAGTGTATTACGTGTACCACGTTGTTGCGCTTCATTACCTTTAAATAATACCGGCTTAGTTAGCTCTAAGTACCAATCACAGAACTGGTTCCATGTGAATTCGTAAAGCGTGTTAGCAGCTAAGTCAAAGCGGTAGTTATCAAGGTGCTCAGTGTATGTTTTAACTGTTGACTCAAATTGACCTAAAATCCAGCGGTCAGCTAATGAAAGCTCTTTTTGTGCATCGTTTGCAAAACCACAGTCTTGCTCTTCTGTATTCATTAATACGTAACGGCTCGCGTTCCATAATTTATTACAGAAGTTACGGTAACCTTCAAGGCGGTTCATGTCCCAGTTAATATCACGACCGGTAGATGCCATTGCAGCAAGTGTAAAGCGAAGGGCGTCGGTGCCGTGTGCCTCAATACCGCCTGCAAATACTTTACGCGTATCTTTTTCGATTTTAGCGGCAAGTTTTGGCTGCATCATGTTACCAGTACGTTTTTGTACTAGGTCTTCAAGTTCAATGCCGTCAATCATGTCTAGTGGGTCAAGTACGTTACCTTTTGACTTAGACATTTTATCGCCATTATCGTCACGTATTAAACCCGTTACATACACGGTTTTAAACGGAACTTGTGGTTTGCCATTTTCGTCTTTTACAAAGTGCAGCGTCATCATAATCATGCGCGCAACCCAGAAGAAAATAATATCAAAACCAGTTACCAGCACGTCAGACGGGTGGAAGGTTTTTAAATCATCGGTATTTTCTGGCCAACCTTGTGTAGAGAAAGTCCAAAGCGCTGATGAGAACCACGTATCAAGTACGTCTTCGTCTTGGCTTAGCGTTACGTTATCTGCAATGTTGTTTTCACGGCGAACTTCGGCTTCGTCGCGACCAACAAATACATTGCCTTCACTGTCGTACCAAGCTGGAATGCGGTGACCCCACCAAAGCTGGCGTGAAATACACCAATCTTGTACGTCGTTCATCCACGAGAAGTACATGTTTTCGTATTGCTTAGGTACAAATTGAATATCGCCGTTTTTAACAGCGTCTTTTGCAGGTTCAGCAAGTGGTGCAACACGTACATACCATTGGTCGGTAAGTAGTGGCTCAATTACCACACCAGAGCGGTCGCCGTAAGGAACCGTTAAACCATGGTCTTCAATTTTTTCAAGTAAACCTAGTTCTTCAAATTCTGCCACAATTGCTTTACGCGCTGCAAAACGATCAAGGCCGTGCAAGCGCACAGGAATTGGTGCATCAAACTCAAGCTCTTTACCGTCAAAGGTGTATGTTTCACCTTGGGTAAGAATAGCGGCGTCTTTATCGAAAATGTTGATCATAGGCATTTGATGACGCTTGCCCACTTCGTTATCGTTAAAGTCGTGCGCTGGGGTTATTTTTACACAGCCCGTGCCTTTATCTTTATCGGCGTGTTCGTCAGCAACAATTTTAATACGACGATTAACGATGGGTAATAAAATCTCTTTACCGATTAAATCTGTGTAGCGTTCGTCATCAGGATTTACTGCAACACCTGAGTCACCCAACATGGTTTCAGGACGTGTTGTTGCTACTACTATGTAGTCTTTTCCGTCTTGTGTTGTAACGCCATCAGCCAGTGGGTAACGTAAGTTCCACATGTGGCCTTGCTTGTCTTTGTTTTCAACTTCAAGATCAGAAATAGCCGTGTGTAATTTTGGATCCCAGTTTACTAGGCGCTTGCCTCGGTAAATTAGGTTTTCTTTATGAAGGCGTACAAACACTTCTTTAACAGCTTCAGATAAACCATCATCCATGGTAAAGCGTTCACGATCCCAATCAACCGATGCGCCAAGGCGACGAAGTTGCTTAGTGATAGTGCCGCCAGATTCTTTTTTCCATTCCCAGATTTTATTAATAAAATCTTCGCGGCCTAAATCGTGGCGTGTTTTGCCTTCCTCGGCATGCAGTTTACGCTCAACCAACATTTGCGTTGCAATACCTGCGTGGTCAGTACCTACTTGCCATAATGTGTTGTTACCTTGCATACGTTTAAAACGCGTTAGGGTATCCATTATTGTATCTTGGAAGGCGTGGCCCATGTGTAAGCTACCAGTGACATTTGGCGGCGGGATCATAATTGAATATGGTACGCCTTGGCCAGATGGCTTAAAGTAGCCTTTTTGTTCCCAGTCTTGATATAGCGACTGTTCAATATCTTGCGGATTGTAGGTTTTATCCATTACACAGAACCTTAAATAAGTACTTAAATTAGTTGGTTAGTTTGCCTGATTGGCTAGCTATTAATATCTTGCGTGGTGAGATTGGCACCGAGTTGGCGTAGCTTTTTAAAACGCTCGCGGGCTGCTTGCTTAGCAGCTGGTTCTACGGGTACAAAATCAAAAACTTGGTTAAACCGACGAATGTAATCCGGTAACTGAGTAGCCAAGTTAATTAAAACTTTACGATTGCCAACAGGTGGCGTAATACCAATTTCTACAGGTGCGCCGCCTTTAGGGCCTTCACCTTGTAAATTATGTGGCACAAAACTATCTGGATCGAATGCCCAAATTATTTCATCAATGGCACAGGCTGCTTCGTTATCGTTAACACAAATAAACACACGCTGCCCATTTCGATACTGATCGGCTGCAATTTGAGCTGCCAATGCAAAATGATCGTCAGCCTTCGCTTTAGACTCATCTTGTTGCTTTAGAACGAAAAATTTAGCGTTCATGTTCATTGTATCGGGGTTTCCCATGACATTGAATGTATACCAAATTGATATACACAAATTAAGAGGCAGATTTTGCCATATAACGGGGTTTGCTTCAATTAATACACAAATAAATAAGGCGCCAAATGGCGCCTTATAAATAGCTAAATAGATTATTAATCGTGCGTAGCTTCGCTTACACCCGCTCGGTTTAATAAATACTGAGTAAGCATAGGAACAGGACGGCCCGTTGCGCCTTTTTTAGCGCCACTGCGCCACGCTGTACCGGCAACATCTAAATGTGCCCAATTATACTTTTTAGTAAATTTAGATAAGAAACATGCCGCAGTAATAGTACCCGCAGAGCGTCCACCTAAGTTCGTAAAGTCAGCAAATGGGCTTTCTAGTTGATCTTGGTAGTCATCCCATAACGGTAACTGCCATGCACGGTCGCCACTTTGCTCAGACGCTTTTAATAAATCGTGTGCAAGTGGGTTATGGTTTGATAGTAAACCAGTAGCATGCGCGCCAAGGGCTACAATACACGCGCCAGTTAGCGTTGCTACGTCAATAACCGTATCTGGATTAAAGCGTTCAACATATGTTAGTGCGTCACATAATACTAAGCGGCCTTCAGCGTCGGTGTTTAACACTTCAACTGTTTGCCCTGACATTGTTGTTAAAATATCACCTGGGCGATACGCATTTGAGCCAGGCATGTTTTCACAACCCGCTAAAACACCAATAACGTTAATCGGCAATTGCATTTGTGCAAGTGCACGCATTGCGCCAATAACGCCTGCTGCTCCGCCCATGTCGTATTTCATTTCGTCCATGCCTTCGCCTGGTTTTAATGAAATACCGCCTGAATCAAACGTTAGACCTTTACCAACAAGTACAATAGGGGCTTGGTCATCAGCGGCGCCTTTGTAGTTAATAATCGACATAATCGATTCGTTATCACTACCTCGGCCAACAGCTAGGTAAGAATTCATACCAAGTTCTGCCATTTGCTTTTCGCCAATAAGATCAACAGTGATGTTGTCAAAATCAGTTGCCAGCTCTTGTGCTTGTTCACCTAAGTACACAGGGTTACAAATATTTGGTGGCATATTAGCTACGTCTTTACATAGCTTACTACCTGCTGCAATGGCTAAACCATGCTCAATAGCGCTTTCGCCAATAGTTAGTTCGCGTCGTGTTGGTACGTTAAACACCATTTTGCGAAGTGGACGACGAGGGTCTACTTTTTTACTTTTCAGTTGGTTAAACGTATATAGGCAGTCTTGCGTAGTCTCAACTGCCTGACGTACTTTCCAGTAGGTGTCGCGACCTTTAACGTGTTGCTCTGTTAAAAAGCAGACTGCTTCCATAGAGCCCGTTTCGTTTAAGGTATTTATAGTTTTAGAAATGATTTGTTTATATTGCTTATCATCAAGCTCACGCTCTTTACCACAACCAACAAGCAATATGCGCTCGCTTAATACATTAGGTACATGATGCAATAATAAAACTTGGCCTGGCTTACCTTCTAAATCGCCACGGCGAAGTAAATTAGAGATATAACCATCACTAATTTTATCGAGTTGTTCACCAATGGGGGATAACCTACGTGGCTCGTAAACGCCAACCACAATACATGCGCTGCGCTGTTTTTCTGGGCTACCACTTTTTACGTTAAATTCCATTGTTACTCCTGGTTTTGAGTCGTTTAAGTTACTAAGTTGGGGCTAAAAAAGTATTTTCTAGTCTTATCTACGTAACTTATGTAAGGATAATTCTTATTTTAGCTGATTTTGCTAGACTCTTACTGTGTAATTGAACTTTATATGCTTAAGGGCTACTAATGCAACATTATATCGTGCACTTAGGTAGGATAATTAATTTTGATGGCTTATAATAATAGCCTATTTGCCGGTATTAATTGGGTAAAATAGCTATTTAACTATTCAATTCTCACTATCGTAGTGAAATTCCATGTTTAACAGGGGCGAGCATTGCTAATTTTCCGTTATTTGACCGCTGAGGTTTTAAAATCGCAGGTCGCCGTATTTTTAACTTTGATGACAATATTTTTGTCACAAAAGTTAGTTGGTATTTTAGGTGATGCCTCTGAGGGCAGCATTCCTGCTAAATTAGTGCTATCGATGATTGCACTAAAACTTCCACAACTAGCCTCGCTAATACTTCCGCTGAGTATATTTTTAGGCATTATTTTAGCCTACAGCCGTATTTACGCCGATAGCGAAATGACCGTACTTAAAGCCTGTGGCGTAAGTGAATGGTATGTTGTGCGCGTAACCCTTATATCAAGTGTAGGGCTTGCTATATTAGCCGCAGCACTGACTATGTATATAGCGCCGTGGGCAAGCGAGCAAGAGTATCAATTAAAAGAGCAAGCCAAAGCCGATGCGGGGCTATCTGCACTCAGAGCTGGGCGGTTCCAAGAAACCGGTAACGAAAAAGCCGTGGTGTTTATTCATAATATTGAAAAGGGTGGCAAAGAGCTCAATAAGGTATTTGTTGCACAGTTACCCGATAGCGAAAAAGGCAACTTAGCGCGCTTAGTATATGCAGAGCAAGGTGTTGTGGTTGAAGCCGTAAATGGTGAGCAACAGCTCGTACTAACAGACGGTAAACGTTACGAAACAGATGGCGCAACGCCTGCACTTAACTTAACAGAATTTGATGGTTACAGCGTACAAATACGAGAACAAGAAATAGAGCACCAACGCCGTAAATTAGAGGCTGTGCCTACTAATCAATTACTCGCCATTAATACACCAGAATCTATTGCTCAATGGCAGTGGCGACTCGCTATTCCGTTATCAATTCCGCTACTTACTTTACTGGCAGTACCGCTAAGTGTGGTTAATCCTCGCCAGGGTAAATTTGCAAAACTAGTGCCTGCTATAAGCTTGTACTTAGGCTATTTTATTTTACTAAATGCCGCTAAATTTGCAGTTGAAGATGGCAAAATTCCGCCTTCAATTGGCTTGTGGTGGATTCATCTAAGTGCCTTGTTTATAGGTGGATTATTAATTATAAAAGGGCGACCGTTGGGCGCTTGGCTTAAAGCCGTTGTAACTAAGCGGGAGTTAGGCTCATGATGAAAACACTTGATTGGTATTTAGGGCGCAGTATTTTACAAACTACCGGCTTTGCATTGTTGGTACTTGTTGGTATTAGCACCTTAATTAAGTTTATCGACCAGCTAAAGTCGGTAGGGCGTGGTAGTTACGATTTAATGACCGCAATGCTTTACACTTTGTATACAATACCTGGTGATCTTGTTGTGTTTTTCCCTATGGCTGCGCTAATTGGTGGCTTAACGGGGTTGGGGGCACTTGCCTCAAACAGTGAGCTGGTAGTGATGCAAGCGGCTGGTATGTCGCGCTTACAAATAATTGGCTCTGTGATGAAAACGGCCATATTTATGGCTGTATGCATGATGGCACTTGGCGAATGGGGTGCACCTGAAGCGCAATTACACGCCAAAGAAATGCGTAACCAAGCAATACATGGCGGCGATGTATTTAACACACAAAAAGGTGTATGGGCTAAAGACGGCAGCAATTTTATTAATATTGAAGATGTTGACGAAAACGGCAGGCTCAATGGGGTACACATGTACCACTTTGACAAATCGTTAGAGCTTACCCAAATCACTAAAGCAAAAGATGCACTGAGCCGAAAAGAAGGCTGGCTACTTCGTGATGTAAATAAGGTTATTATTACGAGCGAAAAAACCACAACAGAGCAACTACCAGAAGAGTTTTACCCTTCACAATTGACTGCTGAAAAGTTAGGGGTTGTTTCGGTAAAACCAGAGTCACTTTCATTTACTGGGCTTTGGTCGTATTTAACTTATTTAGAGCAAAACGAACAAGACACCAGTACCTACGAGCTTGCTCTGTGGCGTAAGCTTATGCAGCCTGTATCTGTAGCGGTAATGCTGCTGGTGGCGCTCTCGTTTATATTTGGCCCGCTGCGTACCGTTACTATGGGCGCACGTATTATTATGGGTGTTGTAACGGGGATCGTGTTTCACTTAACTAATGAAATATTTGGCCCTGTAGTTATGGTTTACCAAATACCTGCCATTATAGGGGCGGTATTACCCAGTATTATATTTATAGGCTTTGCGACATATTTGATGAATAAACGGGTATAGAGTACCTATTCAAAGCATTAAAAAGGGTGACCAGTGGTCACCCTTTTTGCTTTTTAATTACCAGTTTTGGAAAGCAGGTATTAATCAAGCTCACTATAAATACGCCTGTTCTCTTCTTTAGTAAGTGTAATAACTTCTGTTTTAGAGATGTAATCTTGTAGTGCCTTTTTGTTTTTAAAATCGACTAACACCACCAAATTACCTAAACCGAGTAAAGCGCTAACGCTGCGGATAATTGATTGCGGCCAGCTAATTAAATTACCTTCAAGAGTTTGTACTTTTAAACGCCATGCACGCATGCCAATGGTTTGCCCGCTTTTAGTCCAAAAGTAGCCAAAAAATACTAAGCTAACAATAATTAAAAGAGCGGTACGAATACCCGAAAGAAGATTTGAATTTTGAATAAATGCAGATACATCCTCTGCGCCATTTAAACTAATTACATCGAGAGAAATAAGCCCCTGTACTGCAAATAAATACAGCACTACAGTTAACATCGCAAACGCAATAATGGCTAACGTATCGTAGACCAACGACGCAAAACGGCGCCAAAAACCAGCACGTGGAAACTCACCCGACATAAATACACTCTCACTATTAATATGCGAGCTAGTTTAACAAAAAAGCTTACAAATACTAAGACATGTTAATGTTTAGAGAGAATTGATTTTATTGCTGTAAATTACTACCTACGGAGGGGAATGAAAAAGACCCTACTATTTACAGTAAGGCCTTTTAATTTATAGCGAGTTTAACCTAGCTTAATGGCAAGGTATTTTATGTCGTCACCACTTATTTGCGGTAAAAAATAAATATCGCCGTATTTAAAATACTGCTGTGAGTTAATGATTACGGCCTGTGCAGCCTGAGGCAGTGAGTCGTAAGTTTGGCCCAAGCTATAGTCATTCACATTACCCACTTTTACTGCCTGATTAAGGCGAGTTGATGGCTCATCAACAACCGTATAACCATCATTATCCGCAATGTAGTACACATTTTGATAAGTGTAGTAAGTCGTATTATGGTGTTTAAAATGCCTGTAATTTCTTGGTAGCGTATTTATACGCAGGCCTCTAGGTGGTTTAACAACATGGTAGCCTCTTTTAGCTTTACGGTAATAAAGGCCGTCGTTAAACGTAAACGAAATACCATTAAATCTGATTGATGCGCTATTGCGTGGTAAATGGTTTATAAATCGATTTTGTCTGTAAGCGACTGAATTGTGATGGCTTGTTAAGTAGTTATATTTTCGCTGGTTGTAGCGGTGTAGTTCACGCTTTTCCTGTTTGTACTTAGCAAGTTTACGTTTTTCTTGCTTACGGTCTTCTCGTTTTTCTTTTTTATGTTCAATACGCTGCTTTTTTTCATGGCGGCGTTCATCGCGTTTATATTCAACACGTTTGTCGTGGTCACGTTTAAAGCTTTTATCATTCTCTCGCTCGTTTTGTGCTCCAAGCGCAGAGCCTGATACTGTGCCAATGGCGAGCAGGGCAGGTAGTAAAAAAGTAAGTTTCATAGTATTGCCTCGTTTATGTTTTTACATAACTGGGTTCAATACTAGCGGCTCAAACTGAATGTTAACTGACATACAACAGCAAACGGAGTTATGCTTACAGCTTTTTACATTTTACTGACGGTTCTTGACATAATCTCTAGTTTTTGACGATTTTAGGAACGTTTTAATATATCAAAATGATTAGTCGTGTCACAAAAAATGGATATGAAATTAGTAATTAAGCCTTCCTTGGCTTTGCAGGTTAATTACTTTTGATAAAAAGGATAATCGCTATAACCTACTTCGGTGCCGCCATACATAGTGGCTGCATCGGCCTCGTTAAACGTCCAATTATTTGCTATACGCTCTGGTAAATCAGGGTTAGCTATAAATGGGCGACCAAATGCAAATAAATCACCGTAACCTTCACCTAAAATACGTACCGCTTTTTCTACTGTGTATTTACCTGCATAAATAATGCGACCTGAAAATTCAGCTCGTACTGCTTTATAAAATTCTAGTGGTAAATCGGGAGCGTTATCCCAATCAGCTTCAGCAATCGATAAGTAAGCAATACCCGCTTGCTCAAGTAATTTAACGGCTTGGATATAAGTGTGATGAGGGTTTGATTCAACAAGCCCTAAATACACTCGTGTTTCATCTGTGCTTTCAAATAAAGGAGCAAAGCGAACACCTAAACGGTTTGCGCCTACAACGTCACTTACCGCTTCAACTATTTCTTTTAAAAATCGCAGGCGATTACTAAGCGTTCCACCGTATTGATCGTCACGGTTATTAGTATGCTCAGAAATAAACTGATTAACTAAATACCCGTTAGCACAATGAAGCTCCACACCATCAAAGCCAGCTTCTAGAGCATTGCGTGCAGCTTGCGCATACATGTTTACTAGCTCGCCAACCTCAGTAGTACTTAATGCTCGGGGCTCACTTGGGTCAGCCAATACGCCTTCACCAGGTGCGGTTTCAATAAATACTTTTACGTTTTCAGCAATAATATCTGAAGGGCCAACCGGTTTACCTGAATTTGGTTGTAGCGTGGTGTGCGATACGCGCCCTACATGCCAAAGCTGAGCAAAAATAACACCGCCTTTAGCGTGTACTGCTTGTGTTACTTTTTTCCAGCCTTCAATTTGTGCTTGCGAGTGAATACCTGGGGTCCAAGCGTAACCTTGCCCACGAGGCTCTATTTGTGTGCCTTCGGTAACCATAAAACCAGCCGATGCACGCTGCGAGTAATACTCAGCCATTAATTTATTAGGAATATTGCCAGGCTGAGTGCTGCGAGAGCGAGTAAGAGGAGGCATCACAATACGGTTTTTAAGTGTAAAAGGGCCAAGCTCAATTGATGAGAATAAAGGAGCGGTATTAACTAATTCTGATTTCATTTTAAATTCTCTTATAAAGCAAACAAAGGCTTAAATAGTGGTTAAGCAACATTGGCAGCATAGAGATTTAAAGATACAATTTGAAACAATACTTTTTTGTGCAGCATACAATTATGAATGGTATCAGTCGGCTCGATATAAAACAGTTAAGAGTACTCAGTAGCTTATTAGAACTGCAAAATCTTTCACAAGTAGCCAAAAAAATGGGGTTAACGCAACAAGCTATTAGTGAGCAACTACGAAAACTACGAGACTTATTTGACGATCGCTTGTTTATTCGCCAAGGCAATAACATGGTTGCTACTCCTAAAGCGCAAGGGCTCAAGGCACCTATTAATAATATTTTAAAGCAATTAGAGTCGTTACTAGAGCCCGAGCAGTTTAGCCCGCAAACTTATAAAGGTGTGTTTACCATAAGCGCAACCGACTACGCCACGCAGGCCTTATTGCCGCAATTATTTAATATTACTCGCCGCGAAGCGCCAGGTTTAAAGCTGATTGTGCGCGACTTTGCATCAGATAACGTTAATCAACTTATAACGGCAGGCGAGCTTGATTTGCTGATAAGCTTTCCAGAATTTATACCCGACAACCTTTCTTATATCACTTTGTTTGAAGAACAGCATTTGTGTATTACCGGTATAGGTAACACTACTTACACTGAACCTTTGAGTTTGGCGCAATTTGCAAAGTATCCACAGCTAGTGGTGTCGCCATCTCGTGCAAATTTGCGCGGATCGCACGATCAGTGGTTTGAAAGCCAAGGGCTAAAACGTAATATTGTTATGTCGGTACCAAGTTTTTCTGCGGTGCCCGACATTTTACATACAACCGATATGCTCGCGTTTTACCCATCAAGATTATTACCAAACAGCAAAGTTAAACAGCTAAAAATAGAAGCTCTGCCCCCTACATTTAAAGTAATAGCCGCATGGCACCCGCGTACTAATAACAGCCCTATTCATAAATGGTTGATAGAGCAATTACAAAACTTATAAAATCCGTAAAAATGCAACAAGATCTAAACGCTCTTGCTTGGTGAGTTTTAATGGTTTTAACAGTTTCGTCGTTTTAGGAAAGTGTGGATCGTTTAATTGGCTTTTCCTAGGCTTAGGTCTTGCTCCACCATGGTTGTACATGTTTACTATGCCTAGTAGGTCATCAAAAAGCCCATTGTGCATCCAAGGAAATGTTTCAGTTAAACCAAGTAGAGAAGGGGTTCTAAATAACCCTATATCACTTGGATTATTTGTAAAATTAAACCGGCCTTTATCTTCAAAACTACGGCCGTAGTAATGAAGGCCAGTGCCATGAAATTGGTTGTCACTTAATAGTGCGCCATTGTGGCAAGTCATACATTTTGCTTTGGTTCTAAATAAATGTAATCCGTTTAATTCATTATCGGATAAACGTCTCAGCGCTTTTTTTGGATTACTCTGAACCTCATTAATAAATGATTTAAAGCGAGTATTAGGTGCAATGAGTGTTCGCTCAAATGCAACGAGGGCTTCTGCCATTTGTGCCATAGAGAGCGTATTTGAATTAAAAGCACTTTTATTAAATGCCGTATAGCTTTTATCTTTATTGACCCGCATTAAAGCTTTTTGTGGATCTAAGTCCATTTCAATTGGGTTGCTAATGGGCATAAGTGCTTGTTGCTCAGCTGTTTTAGCGCGACCATCCCAAAAAAAACTTTGCCACTGATCTATACCAAAAATTGCAGGGGTATTGCGTGTGCCTATTTTCCCATCAATACCCACTGCGGTTGTGCGGCCATCATGAAAGCCTTTGTCGCGCTCATGGCAGGTTGCGCAGCTAACGGTATTATTACGCGAGAGCTGCACATCATGAAAGAGCTTGTCACCTAAAGCAACATGCTCAGGTTTTGGCGAGGCTACAGGCAAAAGCGACATGGGCTCAACGCTTCTGCCATCACTGGTTTGAATAGCAGGCCAGTGTGCTTGGCCTTTGCTATACAGTGAGCGTAAATCGTGGCTACTTGTTGGTGTGGCGTTTAAGCTAAATGAGCACAGAAAAAAAATGCTTAATAACCTAATCATAGTTATAGCTAACTCCTAGCCAAAACATACGCCCAGGCTCAATACCAGATGCGCCTTCGTTTACTGTGTAAGTACGTGCATTCAACAAGTTAGAAATATCTGCTCTTATTTCAACTGACTGGGTTTTTGTTAGGTTGTGGCTATAGCGCAGGCTAAGGCCTAGCATGGTTCTGGCACGAATTTCTTGTTCTTCGTATACATCAACAAGTGTTGATTCTGCAGGACAATTTGCACAGCTCTGTTCAAGGCCTATGCTTTCGCTTGCGCCGGTACTCACTGCGCTGGTGTAGCTATCACTGAAGGTTACGTTAAGCCCTGTGCTTAATGAATTGCTCCAATCAACATTCCAACCTAGCGCACCGGTAATCGGAGTGCCAAAGTTTGTACGAATTTGATCAAGTTGTCCAAGCGTTACAAGCTCGCCGCTGCCACTTGCATTTTCGTAGTAAACGAGTTCGTCAAGGGGGGTATTTTCAGCAGTGGCATTGTAGTCGTCGTTAGAGACTTTGTTTTCAGCGTATGAGGCGTTAGCCCATAATGAATGGCTACCAAACTGCGCGCTCCACGAAATAGAATAGCGCTCTGAGCTACCATCACCTTCGTTGGTCATACGAATATATTTATAGCCATCGCTACCTGCTTCTTCATCGGTAACCTGAGAAAATTGCTGATGCTTTTTACGTTTGACATATTTAAGCGATACATTACCTGCTTTTTCAAATGAATGTGCAATACCTAATGCGAGTTCGTCATCGTACGGGGTGTTTACATCATCAAAGCGGTACTTAAACGCGCCAGTATAGTTAGAAGGTAGCCACCCTTGCAGGTAACCGTTTTCAATTGGGCGGTATTCTCGATATGAAAAACGCTGCTGTTCTTTGACTTTATAACCAATAATGGCAGAGTCGTAATAGCGGTTAACGCCTGCACTAATAATAGTGCGGTTGTCGTTAAATACGTCGTAACCCAGCGATATACGTGGCGCGATATTATGATTTGCTAAAAAGTCATCATATTCGTAGCGCATACCTAAGTTTAGGTTTAGCTGCCCTAATGTGATGCTATCGGTTACATAAAACGAGGCACGATTAAGTGTTACGTTAATGTATTCGGCAGGGGTGACTAAACGGCCATTAAAATACTGCGCTGTAGCGGTTACATTATTTGTATAGGCAGTAATGTGCGATTGATTATTAAAATCAATTTCGCCACCAAGTTGTGCTGCTAACTCATCAATAGAAATAGTGGTTTGAAGTGCTTGGCAATCAAGTGTGTAACCGCTGCAATTAAGTGGCGTACTCGCGCTAGACCATATAATAGGGGAGTCGTAGCTGTAGCTATTTTGTATGCGTTCGCGTTCTACTTCTTGGCGAATAAGTTCAATACCGGCTTTAATGCGGTGCTCAGTGCCTGCAAACTCCAGCGTTTTAAAATCAAGGGTGTTTTTCCAGCTGGTGGTGTATTGGGTATTATCTAGGGCGCCATATCCCCCTTGGCGAGAGTAACGAGTTTGCGCATCGCCTTGGTCGGCGTATTGCCCCCAATCTTTCCCTTTGGCTTGTAGCCAGCTATAAAAGTGAGCTGGGCCTTCTCGGCTGCTGTCACTCATACTAAAATTAAGATTACTGTGCCACGATGCAAAGTCAAAATGCTCGGTTAATGCCGCAACGGCGCCAATAGCACCGCCTTCTAAATGAAAGTCACTGTCTTTGGCATCCGTTATAAAGTTATCAACTTCGTATGGGGAGTACATTAGTGTTAAATCTAGTGCATCTACCCAGCCATTTCGGTAGCCATACTTCACAATCGCATTTATGTTTGTTCTGCTTTGGGTTTTTACTTCCCCTAGCGATAAATCGCTGATGTCGCTGGTTAAGTAATTAACGCTCATCATTAATCCATGGCGCTCATTAATTTGTTTATTAGCACGCAGGTTATAGCTAATTTTTTCGTATTTAGGCTCTTCAAGAGTACTTTGGTCAACATTTTGCTGTGAACTGTCTTGATCAGCCTCAATAAAATGATAACTCCCCCAGCTACTTTGATTCCCCCGCACGCCAAAACTAAAGCTGTTGTTTGCAAATACGCTTTTGGTTTTACTATCAACAATACCACCCGAAAAACCACCAAATTCAGCCGGTATGTTATGGTCGTAAACTGTGATTGATTCAACTATATCGGAGTTCACGTTCATACTTTGTACGCCACCCGACACATCGTCTGATGAAGAGCTTAATCGGCTGCTGCTTGCTGGGTCTATACGGTTATTGTAATTTAACCCATCTAACGAAAACCCTGTTTGCCAAGGCTGCGCCCCTGAGATTGATATTTCTGGCGCGCTGATCTCAGCTAAGCTACCAATAGAGTACGCTTCGTTACTTAGCTGCACGCCAGGGAGCAATGCAATTAGCTCATTTATATCGCCATTGCCTTTAGGTGTGGCGTTTATAAAATCACGGTTTAAATAAGAACGCCCAATAACTTCGGGTACTTCTATGCCTATGTACTGGCCTTTTACTTCAATATGCTCAAGTGCTTCACAGCGCTCTTTTTGCTCATCTTTAAGTTCGTTGCATGGCTGTGGCTTTGGTTCGGTCTGCTGTTGCTGCTCTGCGGCGTATACACCCTGAGAAAGCAAAAGCAGACACGCGAGGGTAGTCGGTGTCTGCATTTATTACGGCTCTTATTTAAATACCTAGTGGGGTAGTGTCTTCGCTATCAATGACGCCATCGTTATCGGCATCTTGGTCGGCAATTAATCCTGCTAAGGCTATGTCTTCATCGCTGGTGTTAGGTAAAAAGAAGTTAGGTAAGCCGTCGTGGTCGGTATCTACGCTTGCTATCGCTATGCCTCTAAAGTCATCGCGAGAGGCGACTAAGTTGGTCATGCCTATGTAAAGCTCAAGCTGATCGGCTTCGCCATTAACCCCGTTACTAATTAAGCTTTGTGCTTTGCTAATATCGTTAATTAACGTAAAACTGTTAACTAAGTCTGCCATGTTGTCGGCAATAATTGTATCGGCAAAGCCCAAAATAAGAGGCTCAAGCGTATTTAAAAGCGTGCTAGCTTGTGTTTTTGCATTACTATAATTTGCTGAAAAGTCGCTAATGTTCGCTGCGTTTGAACCCATACTTGAAAGCATAGAATAACGTAAAAATTCACCTGTTTGAGCTTCTTCTAAACCAATTACTTCGGCTTTAACAGCGGCTAAAATAGTTTCTAGCTGATCGCTTGTTAACTCATTTAACGCAGGTGTTATTTCTGTAATTGCATCATTTAAAGTGGTGCTTGCAAGCGATGTTTGGTTTGCATTAACTAAGTAACCTAAGGTTTCTAGGCGGGCTTCAAATCTGTCTTCGGTATCTTCATTTAGTGCAATATAGCTAAGTAGTTGATTGTGTACACCGGCCACTTGCTCCGCTAAGCCGCCTTCAATTAGCGATACTATTACTTGATTATGCGCCGTAATTGATGAGCTATTACTTAGCGTGCGTATGTCGCCATCATCAAGCGTATTAAGTATGGTTAAACATTTATTAGCCGCACTTGCTGTATCACCACCAACTCGCGCTGTTAAGCTTACTAATGACTTACAGCCTTTGAAACCCGTTAAAAACGTGGTTGATGACTCTTTGCTAATGTATTCATCAGAGGCTAAAAAGTCGCCCGCATAGGTAAATACTTGCTGTGCTAAGTCGTTTCTGCCGGCCTCACTTAAAATTAGGCCTGTGCCTGGGACGTTATCAAGTTCGGTAAGTGCTCTAAAAAATTCGTTGTAATCGCCATTTTCAGTAAAAAAGTTGCGAGCTTGTGCTGCGGCACTTGTTATATCTTCACCGGCAAGTAGGCGGTTAGCTATATTAAAGCCATATACTTGCTCTTGCGCGTTGTTTATATCGGTTTCGCTGTCTGACAGCGTTATTGCTGGGTTTTCGTCGCTTTGGTATAAGCCTTCAATTAAGCCCGCTAAAAATTGAATAGGGTAAGTGTAGTTATCTAATGTAGCGGCGCTGTATGGCGACGCTGAGTAGGCGTAGTTACTATCAAAACCGGTAGAGTCATACATAGCAAGGACTTGGTTAGTGTAATCTTTTGCTGTTTCAAATTCGCCAGCTCTATAAAGGTATTGCGCAGCCCAAGCCCCGTGCAACGTTTTGTATTGCTCGTATGGTTGGCCTTCGTATTCGCCGCTACGTACAAGTCTGTAACCCGTTTTTACCGCAAGTTGCGCGTAGTTATTGGCAAGTAATTTGGCTTGAGTTAAATCGCTTTCATCTAGGCTTTGTGCATAGCTTTGTAGGGCATCATCTATTGATAAGCGTACGCTATTTAAAAAGTAGCCATAGCTTGATGTGTATTCGTCTTCGCGTACTTGCTCAGCGTATAACGAAATTGTATTCAACAAATTACTTGCTTGCGAGACTTGATCGGCGTCTAGGTAGCTTTTTACTAAAGAGTAAAGTGCTGATGCGTCTGATGAGGCAATGTTATCGAAACCTTTATCAGCTAAGTATTGGTTGTAGGCCGCTACCGCTTGGACGCGATAATCGTTTGCTTGCTCTGTTTGGCCTATTTCATCAAGTGCTTGCGCCACATCTTTTAGTGCCGAAGAACGCGCCGTTTGCTCGTTTATAAGTGCTAAATAGTCGTTAGCAGTATCTAAAAATCCTGCACGCGCATAGGCCGCAGCTTGGGTTGCGTATATATCGTAACGAGACAGTTCGTCAGCAATATTTGCGCTTAGTTCATCTGCTTGTTTTAGATGAGATAGTCTAGAACTGTAGTAATAATTAAGTTTGTCTTCGTTAGTTACATAAGAAGGGCTTAACGAAATAATTGCAGTTAATGGCTCGCTAATTAGGCCATCTGTGTAACTAATTTCAAATTGCTCATCAATGCTGCTTAGAGTTTGTGCCTCATAGGTAAATTCACCCGTGGTGCTATTTATGCTCATTACACCATTACTAGGTGGTGTAATTAAGCTAATAGTTACGGTGTCACCATCTAAATCTTGCGTAGTAATAATCCCTTGTGTGGTGGTTGAAGAGGTAACAAACACATTAGTGGTTAGTAACTGTGGTGCATCATTAACATTTTCTACGCTAAAACGTACTACAACATTTGCTGTTAAGTTGCCATCGCTTGCGCTAATGGTCGCGGTATCTTCGCCATAATAATTACTAAAAGGCGTATACGTAAATTGACCATTTGCTTCTACTGCTATAGTGCCGTTACTTGGTGCATTAGCAAGTGTGTAGCTAAGGATATCGTCGTCGGTGGCTGTTACTTGAGCAGTAAATGGAGTGTCTTCATTTACAGTAAAGCTTAAATTAGGTTGTGCAAACTGCGGGGCTGTGTTGCCAGAGCCACCACCACAGCCAGCTAAAGCAAGGGCGCATAATATTGAGGTAAACTTAATTAGCTTGTTCATTATTGTTAATATAAAAAGTTAATGATGTTGCGAATGATAACTGATATCAATTAGATTTAAAAGTTTAATCTGTATTTGTATTATAAATATTGAGTATTCAATTGAGGTTGAAAATGTCCTAAAAAGCAAAACCCTGCGCTTAACAGGGTTTATATTGCAAACAAGAGAGTGTTACTAAATGGAGGGGTACCAATTAATTATTTAAGATCGTTAATAATAAGAAGGGGGAAGTTTTTAGCTGAGCGAGGTTGCCAATTATTATAGCTAATATTGCTAATTCCAAAATAGTTAAGCACTTTAGGTGAATAAGTCCAGCCACGGGCACGTTGCTTTATAGCTGCGCTGCGTAAATTGGGTTTTAACCCTACAGTGAGTAAATCATGATTTACGTTTAATTTTTTGTATAGGGCTTTTTCGCGCAGGCTTGCTTTATTAATTACCTCATCGTAATGAGCACGTAATTCTTCCCACTTTTGGCTTTTTTGCGGCTCTTCTAAATGCTTTACCATGGCATCAATATCACTGTCTAACCATTTTGCTGAGGCTGCATCGCCATGCCAACCGATAATTGCATTAGGTTCTATTGTAGTAGGGTGCCCAGCAAGCAACACATAATTAGCACACGATGAAAAACAAAACTGCTTTATATTTACGGTTAATTTATGCGCCAAAATTAGCTCGGCTAAATCCATTCCTAAAGCTATGTTTCCGCCGCCGCTGGTAATAGTAAAGGTATTAATTGTGGGATTGTTTTTTAACAGCTCAGCTGCTGTATTGTTATTTTGTTTGTTGATTTGACCACTATAAATAAGCGTTTTATCGCTTAAAGTGACTTGAGCCTGCAATAACGTAGGGAGTATTAAAAAAAGGGTAAAAATTAATTTATGCATGTGGGTTTTGAATGAGTATTTTTGCCAAAGGCTACGTAATTTGGCTAAGCGAGGCAAATACTAATTTGTCTAAAGTAAGTTAACTCCTTTTAACCCACTCTTAACCCTTGCCCTAATAAGCTATGTGTAATAGTACGAATTAGGCATAGTTAAATGGTTTATTTTAAAAAGCACTCAACCAGTTTGTTATTTGCACTTAGTTGTACGCTTGCTGCATGTAGTAGTCAGCCAAGCTATCAAGGTAATAGTACTGAGCAGTCGCTAAAACAACATACAAACTGGCAGTACACGCAAAATAACGCACAGCAAGTAAATTACATTACCGATTTGGTGGATATTGAAGGGCTTGATTCGCTTATTGAGCAAGCTGTTACTAATAACCCATCGTTTAATCAAGTGCATGTTGCATTAAAATTAGCTTATGCGCAGCGTGATGTAA
Organism: Pseudoalteromonas sp. SWYJZ98; assembly: GCF_015864495.1. NCBI lineage: Bacteria > Pseudomonadati > Pseudomonadota > Gammaproteobacteria > Alteromonadales > Pseudoalteromonadaceae > Pseudoalteromonas > Pseudoalteromonas sp. SWYJZ98. The sequence continues at coordinate 54,624 of NZ_JADYXA010000006.1, forward strand.
CTGCTGCAAGTCAGTGGTTTAGTGTAGATGCGGGATTTGACGCGCAGCGCAGTGAAACCGAAGGCACGCAATACAGCTCATCAGTAGGTATAAGTTGGGAAGCCGATATATGGCAAAAAATTGCTGACAATGTAGCCGCGCAAGATATGACTATTGCCAGTAACCAAGCTACCTATCAAGGCGCTAAAGACACATTAGTAGCGAGTGTTATTCGTACTTATTTAAATATTATTTTGCAGCAAAATTTGCTCGATATAGAGAAGCAACGTTTAGTTGTTTTACAAAATAATGAGCAAAGTATTGTAGAGCGCTACCAATATGGGTTAGGTGATTTAGAAGCGCTTGATACCGCCCGTACTAGCACGGCATCTACTCGCGCAACCATTGCCGACTATCAAGAGCAAATAGCAAAAGCAAAGCGTGCTTTAATGCTAATTGTAGGCACTGATAAACTTAAAAACCTGCCAAATACATTAACACTACCAAACGTTATTGAGCCATTAAGTACATTACCAGAGCAAGATTTAGCGCGCCGACCTGACTTACAAAGTGCCTATTACAACATTCAGGCAAAGCATTACTTGGTTGATGTATCGTACAAAGAGCTACTACCTAGTATTTCGCTTTCGGCATCACTGAGTGATTTTGCAAGCACGCCAAGCCAATCATTATTAACCAGCCCAGTGTGGAGTTTATTAGGCAGTTTAAGTGCCCCTTTATTTGAAGGTGGAGCACTGCGTGCGCAAGTTGATATTGCAAAATTAAATGCCGAGCAAGCGTTTTGGCAGTACCAAGATACGCTGCTAAGTGCGGTAAACGAAGTTGAAAATGCACTCGGGCAGGAGCAATCATTAACCGAGCAGCAACTGCAAATTAGCAATGCACTTGCTAGCGCTAAACGCAGCTTTAGTAACTATCAAAGTAAGTATCAACAAGGTTTGGTTGATATTTTAGATTTGCTAACAGTGCAACAAAAAGTATACGACCTGCAAGCCCAGCTTAGCCAAATAAACTACACCCTTTTAACTAACCGCATAGATTTAGGCCTCGCTTTGGGCCTTGGAGTATCGTCATGAAAATTTCGCCAACACCGGTTGTTGTAACGCTTGTTGCTATTGTTTGTATAGGGCTTGCTATTATGTATAACGGTCAAAAAATGACTGAACAAGCAAACAGCCCACAACCAGCCGCTATTAAAGCTATTGCCCCAAATGTATCGGTAATTAATGCAGCTCCGAGCACTTATCAGGCTTATGTTAGCGGCCACGGTGAAGCTAAAGCGCATTGGTCACTTAGCTTAAAAGCACAAGTTAAAGGCGAAGTAACCAGTATGAGCGAGCAATTTGCGACCGGTAGCTTAATAACTAAAGGGCAGGTGTTTGCACAAATTGATGACACCGAATACTTACAAGCTCTAGCTAGCGCAAAAGCAACATTGGCTGATGCAAAACTAGCACTGCAAGAAGAACAAGATTTAGGTAATCAAGCAAAACGTGAATGGGATCGCTCAGGCGTTACGCAAGCGCCAAGCTCGCCGCTTGTATTTAGAACGCTGCAGTTAGAAGCCGCGCAAGCTACGCTCGATAAAGCACAATATGCACTTAAAACCGCACAGCGTGATGTAAATAACACCCAGTTAAGTGCACCATTTGACGCTGTTATTTTATCGCGCGATATAGATTTAGGTACTTATGTGAGTATTGGCGACACGCTTGCCACGCTAAACAGCACTGACAAAGTAGAAATAACGGTACCGCTTTCATTAAGTCAGTGGCAAAACCTAGCAAATAATAAATCAGGCGAGGTTATTTTAACTGATGTAACCACTAATACTAAATGGAACGGTTATATTGCACGTTTTGAGCAACACCTTGATGACAGCTCGCGTCAACGCAGCGTAATTGTTGCCTTAGATAAACCGTTTGAGCAAACAACGCCGTTACTGCCTGGCACATTTTTAGCGGTAGAAATTGCCGGTAAGCAGTTAAGTAACGTAATAAAACTGCCTGCTTCGGCGGTATCTCAAGATGGCTTAATTTGGTACGTCAATGATCAAAATAGCTTAGTAAGCACACACGCTAATAAAGTATTTGAGCGTGGGGATTACGTATATATTACGCCAGTAGATGGTGCTAAAAATCTAAAAGTGGTGGCGCGCCCACTTGTTAGTTACTTAAACGACATGAAAGTAAATCCAATAGTTGAGGAGATACAATAATGAGCCCTCATCAACCACCTCAAATACCCAGTAATAATAACCCGCTGCATGGTATTATTAATTGGTTTGCAAATAACTCTGTTGCCGCTAACTTATTGTTAGTTAGTGTGATTGTAATGGGTATTATGTCGCTTACGACTTTACGTAAAGAGGCATTTCCGAGTTTAGAGCCAGATACTATTTCGGTATCGGTGGTTTACGACAGTGGCGATGCATTGCAAGCCGAAGAAGGAATAGCGTTAAAAATTGAAGAAGCGCTCGAAACCGTATCAGGTATTAAACGTATTACCTCTACATCCGATGCTAGCGGCAGCCATGTAAGCATTGAAAAAAGTACTGATTACTCACTCGATGAGTTACTTGTTGACGTTAAAAACCAAGTTGACGCTATTAATAACTTTCCCGCAGATGCTGAGCAACCTGTTATTGATAAAGCCCGTAGGCAAGATCATGCATTAACGCTGCAACTTTTTGGGGATGCCGATCGCCATACATTACAAAACCTGGGTGAAAAACTTAAAGCCGATTTATTAGCGCAATCAGGCATTAGCGACGTAGCGCAATCGGGTGTGCTCGCCCCGATGATGTCCATAGAAATCGACGAAGGTAAATTACAAGCGTATGGCTTAACTATTAGCGATATAAGCGAGGTTATTAACAATGAGTCATCAAGCCCGCTTTCGACTAGTTTGCGCGATAGCAGTAAAATTATACGCTTGAAAGCCGCCGACCAAGCTTACTGGCAGCGTGACTTTGCCAATACTGTATTGTTGAGCACTGCATCAGGCACGCAAATTAAGTTAGGCGATGTAGCCACAGTTACCGACTCATTTGCCGAAGACAGCAACTCATTAAGCCGTTATAACCAACAAAATGCCATAGGCGTTGAAATTTTAATGGGCGATAACAGCGATATAACTACCATTGTTGAGCAAGCTAATAGCGTAATAGATAAATGGCACGAAAGCGGTTTATTACCCCAAAACGTAGAGCTTGAAAGCTGGCACGACAAAAGCACCATGATCACCGAGCGTTTATCGCTACTTACTAAAAACGCGGTGACCGGTATTATTATGGTGTTTGTAATACTTGCCATATTTTTAAACGTACGCGTAGCGCTATGGGTGGCTGGTGGCTTGCCGTTTGTATTTTTTGGCACGCTTTATTTTATGACCGATGGCTACACCGCACTGACCATAAACGAAATGACCACCTTTGGCTTTATTATGGCGCTGGGCATAGTGGTAGACGATGCCGTTGTTGTGGGCGAGAGTATTTACACCACACGTAAAAAGCATGGCGATACATTAAATAACACGGTTTTAGGTACTATGAAGGTTGCCGTGCCAACAATATTTGGGGTGTTAACCACCGTTGCCGCGTTTGTGGCGCTTTCGAATGTGTCAGGTAACTTAGGTAAAATTTACTCTCAATTTGCTACAGTAGTAACTATTTGTTTACTGCTTTCAGTTGTTGAATCAAAACTTATTTTACCCTCGCATCTAGCCCACATTAGTACTAAACGCCAAGTTAAAAAAGGCTTAGGAGGTCTGTGGTCAAAAATACAACATGGTGCTGATAGTGGCTTAAACTGGTTTAGTAAAAACATTTACTGCAAGGTTATTGAATTTTCACTGCGCTTTAGATACGCCGTAGTCGCTGCGTTTATCGCCTTTTTTATACTGGTTATTGGCATGCCAATGACAGGCACAGTAAAGGTTGGTTTCTTCCCAAGTATTGCAGGCGACACCGTAACAGCCGATTTAGTTATGCAAAACGACGCTGCTTATGGGCAAACAAACACAAATTTACTAACGCTTGAGCAAAGTGCATTACAAGCAGAGCAAAACTTAATGGCCAAGTTGAGCTCTGACAAAAGCGAAATAACCAGCCTACAAGTCATTAGTAGCAGCGACACCAGCGGTGAAGTAAGCGTTGAGCTATTAAACGAAGGCGCTTTTACAGCAAGCGAATTTGCTCAAGAATGGCAGCGCGTAGCAGGTAGCCTTGAGGGCAGTAAAAAATTACAAATATTAGCCACGCGTAAAATGGTCGATAACTTTAAAGTTGAACTTAAAGCGTGGGACGACGAAACCGTAATGGCGGCGGGTGCACTATTTAAGGAGCGCTTACAAAATACCGCAGGCGTTAACGGAATAGACGACAACTTAAACCCAGGTCAGCCACAGCTTAAATTTACCCTAAATGCACAAGGGCGCGCGCTTGGCATGGATACAGCTAGTTTATCAAAGCAAGTACTGCAAGCCTTTGGTGGTGCAGTTGTACAGCGCTACCAACGTAATAAAGACGAAGTTAAAGTACGTGTACGCTACCCAGAAGATGCTCGTAAAACACCTGCCGATATAATGCAGTCGCGTATTCGCCTACCCGATGGCACGGTTGTCCCTTTAGTTAACGTAGCCACAGTAAGCAGTGAATATCAGCAAGATGAAATAACCCGCATTGATGGACTACGTGCAATTTATTTAAGCGCCCAAGTAGATAAAAACGTGATTGCTCCAAACGAGTTAGTTGCTAATTTAAAGCGCGACTTAATTCCAGAGTTAACACAGCAATTTCCTAATTTAAGTGTGTATTTTGCAGGAGAGGCAGAGCAACAAAGCGAAACCACCAGCTCAATGAGCACTATGTTTGTAGCGGCTTTATTAGTTATTTACGTGTTGCTGGCTATTCCGCTTAAATCGTACATTCAACCTATGTTGATTATGGTAGCAATTCCGTTTGGCATTGTGGGCGCTATTTTAGGACATTGGTGGAACGACTTAACCATTAGTATATTGTCGTTAAATGGTATTTTGGCGCTCAGTGGAGTAGTTGTAAACGACAGCCTATTACTTGTTTCGCGCTTTAACGAACTAGTACAAGAAGAGGGCATGAGCACGCACGATGCCATTGTTGAGTCGTGTACGAGTCGTTTGCGTGCGGTATTACTTACCTCAATTACAACTTACGCAGGCTTAGTGCCGCTACTTAGCGAAACCTCAATGCAGGCACAGTTTTTAATTCCTGCTGCGGCATCACTTGGCTACGGTATTTTGTTTGCCACGGTTATTACCTTAATACTTATACCTGCATTATTGATGATTCAAACCGATGCTAAACGCGGTATTGATGCTGTGCTAATATCGCTAGGTGCTAAAAATAAAACGCAGGAAGTAGCCTCTTAATGATAAACGTACTACTGGTTGAAGACGACATAGATTTGGCAACCACCATTGTTGATTATCTCGAAATTGAGTCAATAGAGTGTGACCATGCAAGCAATGGCGTAATGGGTTTAAATTTAATAGAACGTAATCAATATCAAATGATTATATTAGATGTAAACATGCCCAAAATGGACGGTTTAACCATGTGTAAATCATTGCGTGAGCAAGGCATTGATATACCAGTATTAATGCTGACAGCGCGCGATAGCCTCGACAATAAGCTTGAGGGGTTTGCAGCCGGTAGTGACGACTATTTAGTAAAACCATTTGCGATGAAAGAGCTAGTAGCGCGGGTTCAAGTATTAGCAAAGCGTAAAAGTGGAGAGGTTAAGCGACTTACATTTGCTAATTTAACACTTAATTTAACCGCGCATACAGCAACAGTGGAAGAGCACAGTTTAAAGTTATCACCCATCACTTTTAAGTTATTAGAAGTGCTTGTACGAGAGCAGCAAAAACCGGTAACCCGACAGGTAATTATGCAAGCAATATGGGGAGACGATCAGCCAGACAGCAATAGCTTAAAAGTGCATATTCATCATTTGCGTAAACAGCTAGAGCAGGCGCATTGCCAAGCCATACTAGAAACAATACCCAGTGTAGGGTTTGCGCTAAAATTAAAAAATGGGACACAAGCATGAAAATTAGACCCAGCCTGAGGTTGTATTTTTTTGCCACCATGGTGCTTTTAAGTTCATTAATGGCAATTGGTTTTTCGTTTTTAAGTGTTAATTATTTTATTGATGGCTTAGACCGAGGGTTAAACGGAGTTATGTTTGAGCTTTCGCAAACCACTGAAGTTGAAGACGGTCAGCCAAAAAATATTGTTGGATTTAATGTGGCAAGCCGTTGGGAAGACATGCCAGAAATAATACAGCAAAAATTTGAAGTTATGCCAAATGAAGCAGGCGTACTACAAAAAATGAAAGATGACACCTCATTGTTTGCTATGCCCGCAGACTTGTTTTTTGTTGTTTACTATCAAAACCCAAATGGTGAGGCGCGTTATATATCGCGCATTATGCTTGAAAAAGATCGCCCTAAAAGAATGGGAACTGTAAAACCAATACACCGCATGACATTGATAGCCATAACAGGTTTTGCAGCCATTGCCTTATTTACCTTCTTTTTGTTTATGGTAATGAAAAAAATAGCTAAGCCAGTTGAATCGCTACGCAATTGGGCTAAGTCGTTAAATCAAAATAATTTACAAAACACGCCGCCCGATTTTACCTATAACGAATTAAATACCTTAGCAACGTTAATACGCAGTAGCTTACTTTCAGCTCACGACAGCCTTGAGCGAGAACAGCGCTTTTTAAGTTATGCGAGCCACGAGTTACGTACACCAATTTCGGTTATTCGCAGCAACGTTGAATTACTTAACCGCTTAAGCGAAAAAGCACCTTTAAGCGACAAACAGCAACTTACACTGCAGCGAATAGAGCGCGCAGGTTTAACCATGAGCGATTTAACCGAGATGTTATTGTGGCTTAGCAGAAATGACGACCAGCAAAGTGCACCAGAGCCTGTAAACCTAGCCGAAAAAATAACGACTTTGGGTAACGAACTCGACTATTTACTCAATTCAAAACAAGTTGATGTACTTATAAATACTGATAACCAAAGTACGACTATTAGTACCGAAGCCACCGCATGCCACATTGTGCTTACTAACTTAATACGTAATGCGTATCAGCATACGCAACAAGGGCAAGTGCGTATTACTCAGCAGGGCAGCCGTGTGATTATAGTAAATAGCAGCGAACAAACGGATATGCCACACACTGCTAATAACACAAACAAGCCTGCCAATATTGGCTACGGTTTAGGATTAGAGTTAAGCGAAAAAATAATAAAACGACACGGTTGGGTATACGAAGTAAACGACATGCCTGGGCGTTATGAAGTGGTGGTCGATTTTAGTTAATACGCTTTTTTTAATACTTAGAATACTTAGATTTAAAATATAAAAACCGCACTAAGGCATCTTTAAAATTGCTTTAGTGCGGTTTTTTATACTCAAAAATATTTAATTTAACGCTGAGAATATAAAAACTTAGTGATAGTAATGTGTTAAGTAATTTGCTAAAACTATAAATAGTAAAGGATGCGAGTGTCGTATGCATGATACGCGGAAGATTAAATTGTTCTGCTTTTAAGGAGTTAAAATAATGCTTTCTGATATAGACATTGAAAAATCGATAAGACAATCGTTAGATCGAATTGTCCCAGAAGTTAGTGATAGGACGTGGCTCCTCGAGCGTTTGTACAAACATAAGATTGGAAATAAACTACCGCGTGGAAAGAGATTCAATTTTTATAGATGTATTGAAAATAAGGCAAGATGGAAAACTGTTGTGGATAATCATATGCACACGATTTTTACTAAGTCATACAAGAACCAAGTTTCCCATTTTTTACTTTCTCAGTTGACTTTGCTTGATTTCGCGTGCGTTAGTCGAGAATGCAGCTTGAATACAGGAGCCGTTCTTGATGTCATTTCAAAATTAGAGGGTGAAACCGAATATTCAGCTTCTACTGATTTAGTAAAGCATGATATTAAGTTTAAACGTAAGGGCCTATTTGCTAATTATAAGCACACTCATGTTCCTGTACTTCCAAATTCATACCTTAAAATGATGACCCAAGAAACCTCGATCAGTAGTATTGTAGCCAATACCGATAATTCAACGTTAGACGTTAACCTGTTAGAAGTAGAAGCTGGAATTAAAGCTAGAGGAAAAGCAAAGGGAGGTCGAATGACTGGTCACTGGTTGATTACCCGGGAAAATAATGAAGAAACCTATTATCTAGCCATATTTCCACATGCACGCACTAATGGTTTAGATGAAGAATGGATATTCAATCAAGTCCAAGAATCAGAACGGTACTTAAAGTGTTAGCCTTAACTGAGTGAAAAGCCCAGAATCAATTTTAAAAATAATTACTCAGGAAATATAACTATCAAGGGAATGTCAGTAGCAACAATTTCAAACAGTGAAATTGAATTAAATTTGTTGGTAAATGCGCGGGTATTCTTCTTTTAACAATTGATGCTATTGAAATTCTTTTAAATGATGGCAGCACATATCAGTTTATTATTGAATCTCTGTTCACCTAATCTTTCTTATATATACTCTAGTGGTATATGTAAGTGTTTTTCTCGTACATCTTTCGTATGACCTGTACCTAGGAGGTACTGTTAACGCTTGTGCTGCCAATAATAAAGCCCCATTTAAAAGCAGCGTAGTTTACTTTTACCTAAGCGAATTTACTTAACAAAGCGTTTTTTATCGAGCCTTACAATGCCAATGATCATCGTGTTTAGTGCAGGCTTGTTTTGTGGGCTTGGCTTTTACGATCACAATGTTTGGAGAGTTGTGCTCAGTTACTAAAGCAGGCGTGACTACTTTAACGACTTTTTTATGTGGTTTATGCGCACTGGGACCATGTTGATATACAGTGCAGCCGCTCATAATAAGCGCGGTCGTCATTACTAAAACTATTTTTAAAGATAAGTTCATGTTTATTAGTCCTATGTAGCTTAATACAAAGCCTAGGATAAACTTTTTTTTGTATAGTGCTGTAAGCAAACGTAAGGATATTGTAAAGGTGACTTATATGGCTTTTGACGTCTATTTAACTAATTAATAAGTACATTGGTACTGCGTTAAATACGCCAATACCAATGCTTATAATATTGAGTTTAGAGCTCAGAGCTTAGTCCACTGAGTTCAAACTTATAAATCGCTGCGCCAACCCATACCAGACTCTTCCATTAAACGCTCGTACACGCCTTCTATGTTAAGCGGTAACCATGCATCAAACTGTTTAAAGTCACTAAATTGGTCTAATTTTACATTTTGTTTAATTTCATCAAGCGTATTACCGGCTAAAACGCCTGCTGTTACTTGGCTGTATAAAAGCTCTAAATAACTTAAATAGCGCGCTACATCAGCCTTGCTGCCAATATCGGCATGTCCGCCTACAAAGGTATCAAAGTTATATTTGAGTACCGCTTGGGTTGAGTTAATCATGCCTTGAATATCGTAACTCCACAGCTTTTGCCACGGCATTCTGCCAATAACAATCCAATCAACTACAAATAACGTTTTTTGCTTTTCGAATAATATACTAACCGAACCACGACCATCGTTTGGACCATGGTAGTTAAGTTTTACTGAGGAATCACCAAGGGTAAGTAGTAGCTCGTTATCAAAAGTAAGGCTGGGCATTACCGTTTTCATTTGCGTGTTTTTAATATCTTGCGCAGCGAGTTTATGCGCTACAAACGTGGTGTGCGGGTTTTTAAATACCTCGGCGCCGTAAATATGATCGCTGTGATTATGGCTATAAATTACATACTTTACCGGTACGTTATAGCGGGTTTTAATTTGCTCGTTTAACCAGGTGGCGGCTTTTTTATTAAGCGGGTCGGTAACAATTGCACCTTAAGAAGTGATTAAAAATACTGAGCGGTGTCTGTCGTCTATAAAGCGGTGTAAGCCGTCCCCTAAGTCTTCTATTTCATAGGCTTGTGTGGCAAAGCCTATAAATAATAGGGCTGTAGTTAATAGTTTTTGTAGCAAGCGGGGCATACACCATTCCTTTTAAAATTGATTAAATTAATAACGCTATTAAAAGAAGAAAGCATTAAGCCGTAAAAAATTTCAGTTATTGGTTAAATTAAAACTAAAACTAAACCTAAACTTAAGTCAAAGGATCAAATATAAGGATGAAATAAAAAGCCATTATAAAAATGGCTTTAGATAGGTTGGTTGGGTTTATCTTTGTGTTAGTTGTTGGTTTATTTCTTCAAAGATACTGGCATCATCTATGGTTGAAGGTATTTGTAGTTCTTCGCCATCAACTAGTTGACGTAAATTTTTACGCAGTATTTTACCCGAGCGTGTTTTGGGCAGCCTATCTACGCTAACTATATTTTTAAGGCACGCAATAGCGCCAATTTGATTACGAACACTTAAAACAAGTGCTTCTTCCACGTCGATACTTGAGCCCATAAAATCATTTTTAAGCACGATCATTCCCATAGAGAGTTGCCCTTTTAGGGGATCGTTTACACCAAAAACAGCGCATTCAGCAACAGCAGGGTGCGCGGCTACTATCTCTTCCATTTCGCCGGTAGAAAGCCTATGCCCTGCTACATTTATAACGTCGTCGGTTCTGCCCATAATAAATAGGTAGCCGTCTTCATCAATATAACCGCCATCGCCAGATAAATAATACCCCTCGTATTCATTTAGGTAGCTTGCTTTAAAGCGCGGAGTATCTTGCCAAATTGTTGGTAGGCAACCCGGTGGAAGTGGCAGTTTAATTACCACGGCGCCTTGCTCGTTAGCTTTGCATTCATTGCCATCCATATCTAATATTCGCACGTCAAAACCTGGAGTTGGCACGGTAGAGCTGCCAGGTTTTGTTGCTAAGTACTCAAGCCCTACAGGGTTACAAGCAATAGCCCAGCCGGTTTCTGTTTGCCACCAATGATCGAGCACTGGCAGTTTGGTTTTTTCTTTAAGCCACTCGTAAGTGGGAGGATCTAACCGCTCGCCAGCTAAAAATAAACGTTTTAAGCTTGAGGTATCGTATTGATTAAAACCATCGGCATTTGGGTCTTCTTTTTTAATTGCTCTAAATGCGGTGGGGGCACTAAATAATGCATTTACTTTATATTCTTCTACCACGCGCCAAAATGCACTAGCATCGGGCGTTTTAACGGGTTTACCTTCATATAATACGGTCGCGCAGCGATACATTAGCGGTGCGTAAACTATATAAGAGTGCCCAACTACCCAGCCAATGTCAGACGCTGCCCAAAATACGTCGCCGGGCTTCATACCATAAACGGTTGCCATGCTGTATTGCATTGCCACTGCGTGACCGCCATTTTCGCGTACTACGCCTTTGGGTGTGCCTGTCGTGCCTGAGGTATATAAAATATAAAGCGGGTCATCTCCATTTACCGGCACCGGATCTGCGCTTGCAGCCGTTTGCATTGCCTGAGTCCAATCTATGTCTCGTTTAGGCTTAAGAGTGGCGGTTACTTGTGGACGCTGATAAATAACGCAGTGTTCTACTTTATGCGCAGCTAAGTCTATTGCGTTATCAATGAGTGGTTTGTATTCAATAACGCTGTTTACTTCAACACCGCATGAGGCGCTAAGTATAAGCTTGGGCTTGGCATCATCAATGCGTACAGCCAGTTCGTGTGCAGCAAATCCACCAAATACCACCGAATGAATAGCACCAAGGCGCGCGCACGCCAACATACCAATAACAGCTTGTGGGATCATTGGCATATAAATAACAACGCGGTCGCCTTTTATAACACCTAACGATTGTATTACGCCTGCAAATTTAGCAACTTCTTGTTGTAGTTGTGAGTAGCTATAAGTTTGCTTTGTATTAGTGACTGGAGAGTCGTAAATCAGTGCAGTTTGCTCGCCAAATCCGGCAATAACGTGCTGGTCTAGCGCTAAAACACTGGTGTTTAATTGCCCGTCACTAAACCAATGGTAAAGCCCGTCGTCGTCTTGTGTGTATACTTTTGTGGGGGTTTTATACCATGGAATATTTTTACTTTGTTCGAGCCAAAACTCGGCTGGGTTTTGTTTAAAGGCATTATATTGCTGTTTATATTCGCCTGACATGTAAGGCTCCTAAAGCTAAATTTGTGTGTGAGAGACCTTACAAAATGTAGGCTTTTTTTAGTAAGCAAGCTATTCGACCTTGGTCGGCTAAAAGTTAATCAACACACTGGTTTTAAAAATACCAAATTGACAACACAAAGCGTGTGGTTCAGCATGGCGGGCAGTAAAAATAAGAGAAAATACGATATGAGTAACGTAGTAAGAGTTGGTGTGGCGGTTATCATAAAGCACCAAAACACAATTTTACTAGGTGAGCGCATTGGCGCGCATGGTGCTAATACATGGGCAACACCTGGTGGACATTTAGAGTTTGGTGAAAGTGTTGAGCAATGTGCAATACGAGAAGTGTTTGAAGAAACAGGTTTAAAGGTAAGTAAAATTACTAAGCTTGATTTTACCAATGATATTTTTACAGCAGAGAACAAACACTATATTACGCTGTATGTAAAAGCTGATTTTGAAGGCGGAGAGCCTGAGCTTAAAGAGCCTAATAAATGTTTAAAGTGGCGCTGGTACGATATTAATAATCTACCAACGCCACTGTTTACATCACTAAAAAATTACTTATCTGAGGCTGTACTAGCCTAGTTATTTTGTTGGCGGTGTCGCTGGGCTTAACGCTAGTTTACTAAAGCTTACTTGAGCGTAATCGCCATTTTGTTTATCTGTAGACCAATCGCCAGTACCTAAACAACCTGGGTACCAAATACCTTTCGCGCTTTTAGTACTACATTGGTTATAAGCGCCGGCTTTAAAGTAATGCCAATCTGCAGCGTAGCCATGTGGATGGTCTTTTTCGTCCACTTTGCCATAAGCATCTACGTTATTACCTAAGTTAATAGAGTAATTAACGTCTTCTTTGCCTTGTGCGCTAAATGTAAGGTGCATAACATTTTTATACACATTTACCGTGTAGCTAAATTCTTCACCTAGTGCAATACCTGCACCGCCTGGCTCGTTAGGGTTTTCCCATGTATTACCCCAAACTGGGTAAGTAATGTCTGTACGATCAGGATTCGTTTTAGCTAAGTTACGTTCGTAGTTCCAAAAAACTGAGCCTGTTTTATGTCCTGGCCATTTTTTGTAATATATTTTAAGTGGCTCATTGCCCCAGCCATAACCAAGCTTGGTATCAATAAGTGCCTGATCTTTACCTGCGTGAATTTGCCCTATAACAACCGAGTAAGCTGCTTTTTTATCAGGGTCGGTAGCACGTAGCGCAACGTGATCTACTTTTAATGTTGCTTCCATTTTTCCACCAACAGAACCAAATCTGTCAGATAGCGGGTGAACAGCTAAAGCAAAGTTGTTTTTAGAGTGTTTAGTTTTAATTTTAGTATTTGATCCACGGATCATTTGTCTAAGTTCACTACGGGTATTAGTAGAGTTAGCACTTGTAAGCGCTTTATTAGGGGAGGTAAATACCATGTAGCCTTTTTCATCAAGGTAGAAAAAATCAGGGTGTGCGTAAGTCTGAATTTCTTCTACATCTATTTCATCAATTTTACCGTCGTTGTTTAAATCCACTGGTACATTTATTTTCCAGTGAGATAAATCAAACTTTGTTGCAGGTACCGGCGCATCGCTTTGCTGATTAGTGCTTTGGGTACTTGAACAAGCGGTAAAAAGTAAAGGGGTGATAACGGCTAAAGCCGTAAGTTTAAATGTGGATGTATTTTTTATCATTATTGTCTCTGTGTGATGAAGTAAAAATTGTGCGGTACAGGCATCGCTTAATCTCAATCTAGCATACCAATTTAAAAATTAAAACTTACCAATTAGTAAAATTAAATATTTTTTAAATGATTTTTTGTTATACCAATTTGGTTTAGGTGTTTTTTAACGGCTTTTATGGAAGTGTTTGCGGTATGTATTTTATATGTGCTTGGCTATTCATTTAGTGATGTTTAACGTAGATTTTGGCGCTAAGGTGTAGTCTATTTTGGGGGGGAGGAGATTTTTAATTTTGTAGTTTGCTTTGCCGCGTTTAGCAAATAACTAAATAACCACTGCCAATAACTAATGTCGGGCTTTAACTATGGTTAGTGCTGCAAGTTAGTCGTGTTTGGTAATAAAAGTTGCCACTTGTTTAAAATGGCATGGTATTCACCATTTTCTTTAATACTACTTAATGCGTCAGAGAGTGCTTTAGCTGTTTTAGGATTAAGTTGATTACTTGCTGCAAAATTAAGTGAGGAGGGAAGATCGCTTAAATGAATTCGTTTTGTTATTAGGCTAGGATCGAGTCCTAGGCTTTTTAGCTCGTTATTAAGTGTAAGTGTATTAGTTACTACAAAGTCGATTCGGTTTTTATAAAGCATTTGCCAAAGTTGATTATAGTAACTGACCAGTATTAAGTTGTTATTTTCGGTAAAGCCTTTTTGCTTTAAGTAGGCTTCGCTCAGGTAGCCACGAATGGTTGCTACTTTATACTCTTTAGCAAAATTTAAGTGAACAACTTCATCTATATGGCTTTTTAAGCTAATTAAATAAGCATCTGCAAAATACACTTCCCCTAACCACGTATATTTATTAATCCGCTCTGGGGTTTTTAACAAAGACAACATTATGGCGTTGGTATTTGTTTTATGCTCCTTAAAAACGCGGGCCATAGGCATTATTTCAAAATTAGCGGTTAAGTTTGTTTGCTTCACAACTGCTTTGGCAATGTCGACTAAAGCGCCGCTTACTTCACCTTGCTGATTTTTAAAGTGATAAGGAGGAAGGTCTTCAGCTATAAATGTGACGGGGTCTGCGTTACATATGGCGCTATAAAACATAAATACACAGGCACTAAATACAACACGCACTAACATAAACAAATCTTTTTAAATAATATTATCACTAGTGTAAAGAGTGCAGCTTAAAAGGTATACATTTTATGTTTATTTAATGTAAATAAACAGCATTAGCACCTTACTTTGATTTAGCGCTTTTTGTAAATTTTAATGGCGAGCACTTATGCCAGCGTAAAAATGCGCGATTAAAAGAGCTTTGATCTTTAAATCCTAAAATATTAGATAAATCAGCAAGTGGCATGCTGGCTATTAATGCATCTGCACGTTTTTTACGTTCTTTTTCAAGTAACTGAGCAAAGGTTAAGTTTTGTTGTTTTAAGCGTCGTTGTAGCGTTCGAGGTGTTAAATTGAGCGCATCAGCTATGCCTATTAGGTTGCAGTTTTGCAAGGTGGTTTTAGCTGTAAGTAACTGATTAACTTTATCGTCAATACGCTGCTGGCTTTTAAAGTTAGAGAGTTGCTGCTCTGACAATTGCTTAAAAGTAGAATTAATAATGGCGTTATCGGTTTTAAAGGGCAGCGTTAAATAATGGCTCGGAAAGCTAATTTGATTATATTCAGCACTGCTTTTTACAGGGCATTTAAACCATGATTCAAGGGCGCGTCTTTGCAATGGCAACCAATTATAAGTGAAACTAATACTACTTGGCGAAAGCGTTAAGTTTATTAACTGGCGAATTACACTTACCCACGCGGTCATGTTTCGTAAAACAACATGCTCATTACAACTTTGATGAGCAATCCAACGAATAATTGCTGTATCAATATTTAGTTCAAACTTGGCCTTACCAATATCAGCCACCAAGCTGTCGTAGCTTAACAATGCTTTAATGGCACTGCTTAAGTTATCGCTTGATTCAATTAAGTAACCTAAAACGCCGTAGTCAGCAGTGCGAATTTGTTGACCTAGGGTAAAACCAAAAAGAGGGTCGTTAAGTGTTTTTTTGCCATAAACTAATAAAGCATTGTAACTATTTAAACTAATACGCGGCGCTAATTGATGGGTATGCTGATTACTAAATTCGTCAAAGCTAATAGCGTGCAAAGCCGTTTTAGTATTAATGCCTTGCGCTTGTAAGTAATCAAGAATACTTGAAAAGTAATGATCAGCTAATGTGTGCATTTGTCATCTAAAGCTAAAAAATAGTCGTGTATTAGCAAGTTTGCCACGTTAAATTTTTATATGCTAGTTGAATGCCTAATAACCTCTTGCTGTAAAAATGATACTTATAACAATTAAACAAACGCTTAATGCACAGCCAAAGCAAATAATAAGCACACTATTGGATCATCAACAGTTGCATCGATTTTTTAATGCCAAATTTACGCTGCTACAAGCACAAGACGAAGGGCAAATAGAAGGCGGAAAAGGATCTGTTAGGCAAGTGAAAATAGGTAAAATAACGTTTTCAGAGCAAATAATCAGTGCCGATCAAAATCAGATCAGTTACCAAATAGTAGGCGATAAACCAGTAGCTAATCATCGAGGCGATATATACCTCACTGCAAATAAAGACATCAATACTTTAGTTACCGAACTTAACTATTGCATAAGCTGCTCAGCTCCATGGTGGATGCCAAATGCATTACTTAAATATGTTATTACAAAAGATATAACCCAAGCGTTAAACAATTTAAATAATTATTTTTTGGCGGGTAAAGTATGAACTCAGAAATTATTTTGCTCGCTCTTAGCCCGTTATTTTTGATATTTGTTTGCTGTGAGTTTATTAAGTTTAAGCGCTATTACGACATAAAAGATAGCCTAGCAAATACAGTGTTAGCGCTATTACACCAAGGCGCAGATGCTATTGCGTTACTGCTGTTAATGCCTTTATTTAATTGGTTGTATGACTATAGATTGTTTGATATTGAAGTGAGTGTATTAAGTATTGCATTTGCATTTTTACTGCAAGATTTTTTGTATTATTGGTTTCATAAAGCATCGCATCATATTCATTGGTTGTGGGCTGCACATGTGGTGCACCACAGCTCAACTAAAATGAATTTCACCACCGCATTTAGGCAAAGCTTAATGTACCCCGTAGCCGGTATGTGGGTGTTTTGGCTACCTATGATTTTAATCGGATTTGAACCGCTAACAGTATTTAGCGTGGTTGCATTAAATTTGGCGTATCAATTTTTTGTACATACTCAAATAGTGGGTAAGTTAGGCTGGCTTGAAAAAGTATTTAATACGCCTTCGCATCACCGAGTTCATCACGCAATAAATACAGGCTACCTTGATAAAAACTTTGCAGGTGTACTTATTATTTGGGATAAGTTATTTGGCACCTTTGTAGAAGAAGATAAATCAAAGCCTTGTAAATACGGCATTATAGGGCAGCTTAATAGCAATAACCCAGTCGTTATTACGTTTCATCAGTGGGAGCACTTATTGAAAAGTGTTTATAAGGCATCGGGAATAAAAGCTAAATGTAGAGTGCTATTTGGCTACCCTACAAGTAGCATTAAATATAAATAATATTGAAAAAGTTAAAAGTAAAACTGCATAGCTAAACTCATTGATGAATTATGGCTATGCCATTGAGCATGCTGTACTTTGCTGCGCAGCGATACATTGCGAGAAACAGCGTAATTCCATGTTATAGCTATTTCGCTGTGCTTACTTGCTGCGTTATCAGTTAGCCATAATATATTGCCAGTTAAAGCGAGTTTATGGTTATTGTTTATTTGCCAAATTACACCGGCTTCGCTGCCTATTCCAGTACTAAGTCGGTCGGTTATATCGCCTGTATTTAGCTCAAATTGACCAAGAATATAGCCGTGTAGATTATTAGGATCGCCATAAGATTTACCATAACCTCCTTTTGTAAAAAAGCGGCCTAAACGTTTATTGTCACTTGGTTGTCGGTCAAAGCCCATTTTAAAGTTCCACGACCAGCTATCAAATACGCGGTTATCGGGTGCAAGCGACATAGCATCTAATAAGTAAAAATGTTCAATATCTGCATTTCCTTCGTCAGTAATAGCGGCTTCCAAATCAAAAAAACTAATTTGTGCACCCGCTATAAAACCTTCAGGCCTATCTAGTAAGTCATGATACGCAAGCCTATAACCAAAATTTGTAAGGTTTGCTTGGTTATTATTTTGTACCCTACCTAGCGTTACTTTAGAAGAGCCATGACCTTGCTCTGGAGAAGCAATAGGACGACTTGGCTTAGTAAATGGCGAAGCTACTTTATATTTGCTGCGCATTAGTAGTAGCTTAGTTAGTCGCGGGGCAATTTCTTCACGCTTTAATGCTTTATCGTAAAATTCAAAATTTAACCATTCATACGCCATTTCTAATATTGCGACTAATTGCGACTGTGAGTAATTACGAGTATTGAGGGAGCCACCTTGTATTAACTCTCTTGCATCATCAAGTTGTTCGTTAGTCATTTGAGTAGAGTAATGGTAAAGCTTAGTGCCAAAAGCAGGGCGGTAATTAGGTGATTGTAGTAAGTTGTTATTTCTTAGTACTGCAACGGTATCTGATGGAATAGCTTGCATATTAAATGACGATGTTAAATCAAGGTCCTCTTGTGCGAGTTGTAATAATGCAAGTAATTGATAAGAGCAGTTTTCATCAATAAAAAAGTAATCAAATGTAGCTGATTGTAGCTCCCATAAGTGCAATAAAATAAGCTCTACTTGTGGCTCAGATAAATTAAGTTTGTATTCCCAAATATCACGAGATTCTAAATCATTATATTCGCGTACTTTTTTATAGTACGGCATAAGCGAAAATTTACCAGGATAGCTGCCAATCAGGCCTTTTAGTGCGTACATAGCTGCATTGTCTGAGCCGTCTGGTTCTGCTGCAAAATTAACCGCAAATGCGAGCAACTCTTTATGGCGAGTCTGATCTTTTGCATCAATACGAAGTAAGGTGTGACCAAACATTGATGATGGGCTATTCATAAATGCAGTAGGAAAAACTAACGTAACCCCTTTTGGGTTTATTATTTTTTGCCACGTTTGAAGCTCTGGGCAATTAAGCGCGGGCCAGTTATTTTTAATTTTTGTTTTTAGCCATTTATAGCGTGCTGGAAACCGACAGCGAGATTGTGTTGTTTTTGGGTCAGTATTTTTACCACTAAATGCGGCTATAGTGGCTTCAAGTTCGTCCAGTGGACTTGTTTTACCTATAGGAGATAAAAAAAACTCAGCCCTATCTACTTCACTTTTCCAACCACCTAATGTGGCCCCACGGTAATGACCTAATTTGAGCCAGTAAGGGTCGGTTGCTAAGGTGTCATTTTTAAAACTTTGAGCGTTTACGTAAGTACTAAACAGCGCAATTGATAAAACAAAGAATATTTTTTTCATAATCACTAAACAATAAAAGCCGCTAGAGAAATACTCCAGCGGCTTTATTTATACGTATAAAACCGGCTAATTTAGCTGATTAAGAAAGAGTATAAGAAGCAAGTTGTGCGTTACTTGCAAGAACAGTGTTTAGGTTTTCTAAAACTGTTTGCGAAGTTACGTTTTCAGAAGTAAATACTGAAGAAAACTGTGCTTGAGCAAGCGCGTTGAATGCTGCTTTATCTTGATCTGCAACACCCCAAGCTTCAGCTAGAGTAGCTAAAGTTTCGCCTTCACCTTTTGACATATCACGAGCAAGTTGCTCCATGTTACCGTCAATGAATAAAGCAATTTTTTCTGAAGAAGTTACTGTACCAGTACCATCACAACCTAAAGTACCAAAAGTGATACCAAAAGTTTGGTTACCAGAAGTACCGTTTGTTGTAGCGCCTAAAATTTTAACGCCTTTACCTTGCTGACCTGCAAATAACATAGAACCAAGACCACAACCAATATCTTGGTCAGCCATTGCGTTTGAGAAAGGAAGTAAAGATAGAGCTGCTACTGCGATTAGTTTTTTCATTTTCATAAATCCATATATGATTGTCTTTATTTAGGGTAAATAAAGTTCGCGAAAGATTCTAACAGACTTGCAAAGAAAAAGAACAGCTTAAAACATGAATATTTTACACTCTAATTTTTCTACTATTTTAAAGCGAATGCTGGGAGAAACTAGACCAGTTCAATAATTTTTTATTGAACTGGTGGCGGCTTTTTACTTCTTGGGGCACCTAACAAAATACAGGTATGGCAAATACATACAGATAAAAATGCACTAATACCCAATGCACCGCCGTAGCCGTCAAGTTTTGGTACAAGATGCTCAAATAAGATTGAAAACAAAATAGATGAGCTTGCTACAGTATAAATACCAAATCGATGTGGGGCGCTCATACCTATAAATGTACCGCCAAAAAATACAATCGCGTATAAATCGGGGTTCAAATTTAAAGCGCTAAAAATTAAATAAGCAATAATAGAAAGTGAAGACGACGCTCTAACCCCGTCAAAGCGACTATGCTTAGCTAAATAAAATGTTAAAAAAGCCCCAAGCAGTACAAGTAATGGATATTCAATACTCATAATACTATTCCTCTGGCTAATACAAAAAGTGCCACACTTGCAAAGGCAACACTACCAAGCTTGCCACCAAAACCTGTAAACATATTCATAGTAAGCACATACAAACTTGAGCCAATAAGCGAAATAATAGCAATTTCCCAGTAACTGGTAATTAAATGAGTTGAACACATACCTGCAAAGCTACCAGCATAAATTGCAGCATACGGATGGTTTTTATAATGTGCAGGAAAAGGAATAAACGAGCCAATAAGTCCCGTTAGCGCAGCAGAAATCACTAAAGGTAATGCAAAAGTAGTGTGCATAGCAAAGCAAGCTACAAAGCCTAAAAAGAAAGTGATGAATTTTAAAAATAAGAATTTAATCATAGCGGCGCAGTTTAAACTAATCCTTTTGCGCTTTCTAATACTCTCTAACAAATAAATGTTATAAGTAATTACAAACGTTAAAAGCGTGTTTTTTAAACGGCTTTTAGGTATTAAATATGCTTAATAGTGCCGCTGTTAATGTTCTATAAATCACAAGTTATGTATAATGGCGATAATTTAATGTATTAAAGTGTTAACCAAGGGTTATTTATGTCTAACTGTTTGCATCTGGCTATTCCGGCTGGCGATTTAAAAGTGGCTAAAGCGTTTTATTGTGACGTACTAGGCTGTAAAACGGGTAACAGTGAAGAAGGTCGCTGGGTAGATATAGATTTTTGGGGTAATGAACTTACCTTGCACCAAAGTGTTGAGCGCCTACCAACAGTTCGCCATGATGTAGACATGGGAGCTGTGGCAGTACCTCACTTTGGGATTCACTTATCTGAAGATGAATTTAACGGGTTAAAAACACGTATTGAAGATGCGGGAATTGAATACCTAGATAAACCATATCGCCGTTTTATTGGTGATGAGTTTGAGCAAGAAACGTTTTTTATTGAAGATCCAAATGGCAATGTGCTTGAAATGAAAACCATGGTAAATCCAGAGGTTTTATTTAAAAAAGTATAAATGCTGTTGTTTAAGTTAAGCTAAAAAACCACTTTAATAAGTGGTTTTTTATAACTATTAATCAGTGTTTTGATAAATTAGTTAATATTTACAGGTAAAAAAAATTACGCTACATACATGATTTTTATTCACTCTACAATGTAGGTATAGACACGTAGACTTAATTTCAACTCTCATACTTTATTGTTATTTATGCTGCTTAAACTCATAATTGCACCTTTACTTATTTTACTAATAACATTCGCCCAAAAACGCTTTGGTAGTTTTGTTAGCGGTATAATTCCTGGCTTGCCTATTACCTCTGGGCCTATTTCTTATTTTATAGCATTAGAGCAAGGTAAATTATTTGCAGCTAACTCAGCGGTGGCCTCTCTTTATGGTATGAGCGGTATAGGCTTATTTTGTTTTAGTTACTTGGTTGTATCACGAAGGTTTGGAATGCTTAAATCGCTTTTTACAGCGTTGAGTATTTGGTGCGTATTTAGCGTTATTACTTTATTTTTACCAGTGAATATTATTGTGGCGAGTGTGGTTTCGCTTTGTATTTTACTCGGTTTAACTATTATCTCTACAAAGCTAAATATATCAGTTGATGCAAAACCATTAAATGCTCGCTGGGAGCTTCCGGTAAAAATGATATTAGTGACGAGCTTTATCGTGCTTGTTACGTTTATATCGCAGCATATAGGGTCTGCGTGGAGCGGGTTAATATCTACCTTTCCGGTTATTTTGGCGGTAATGGGCAGTGTTGCCCATTTTAGTGACAAACAAGCCTCAACGTTTAAAATTCTTAATGGCGGTATTATTGGTTCATTAGGTGGATGTGTATTTTTTGCGGTGATTGCGTTTATGTTAAAACATAACTTTATGATTTGGCAGGTGTACGCAACAGCTGCCATTTTCTCAACGTTATTTACTATTATTTTTAGCCAATTTATTAATCGCCAATTTACCAAGCAAGCTATGCTAAACACCAAAAAAGCAGTGCTTAAAATTGACTCGCTCGGTTAACTTACATATCTAAAGCCATTACCTAGTTATGTAGTTGAATTAACATTTCACTGGGGGTTTTATTAAAGTGGCGTTTAAATTCGCGGCTAAATTGCGATGGGCTGGTATAGCCAACCTTTAATGCAGCTTCGTTGGCTTTGCTTCCACTACTGGTTATAAGCTCTTTAGCCTTAGCTAAGCGTACTTTTTTTAAATACTGCAAAGGTGACTCAAACGTTACTTGCCTAAAAGCACGATGGAACGACGATACGCTCATGTTTACATCTTCAGCCAACCCCTCAACTGTAATTTGATTGGCATAACTACTGTGCATAGTTGAGAGCGTACGGGCGATACGCGCATAATGCCCATCATGCATAGCAAGCCCTATTAAAGTATGTCCTTGTGGGCCACAAAGTACACGATATACCAATTCTTTTACTATATCTTCGCCAAAAACGTCAGCCTCAATGGGGTTATTAAGCACGCTAAGTAAACGGTGAGTTACTTGCTCCATTGCGCCATCTATTTTAGCCGATTGAACGCCACTCATTTGCCCAGTGGTGAATGGCTTATGTGTACCAATTTGGTTTACTAGCTTGTGTAACATTACTGGGTTTATATCTATAACAATACCCATAACAGGCTGGTTGTTATCGGTAAAAGCTTCGCATTCAAGTGGCACTGGTACACCTAAAACAAGGTAGTCGCCTTCACCATATTTTATTTGATGATCAGGAAAATGAATTATCTTATGTCCTTGCCCAACAATAATAATACCTGAGTTATATATAAGTGGCTGGCGCGGCGAGCTTTTACTTGCACGATGAAAATACACACCTGGAATAATGGTTTCCATGTTGCCTTCAAAGTTAAGTAAATTATTGTGCTCTGCAAATTTTTGCATCATGTTGGCTATTGAGGACATTAAAACTTCTACTATCGTACGAATTTTGCGTAAAATATCAATATTGACAGTTTTAGGCAAGCTTTTGCGAGTTATTGGGCTTTTTTTATGTTTGTTTTGCCACTAATATGCATTCATTGAAATTTAGCTTAGTGAGTAACTAAGCATTATATTTAGTATTTAACCGTCACCTAGGAGCAAAATAATGAAATTTAGCTACGTAAATCCAACGCTTATCCAGTTCGGCCAAGAACAAATTGCCTCACTAACTGATTTGATCGCAAAAGATCAAAAAGTATTAGTAGTGTACGGCGGCGGTTCAATTAAAAAGAACGGCGTGTACGACCAAGTTGCAGCAGCACTTGAAGGCTTTGATTGGGTTGAGTTTTCGGGCGTTGGCGCTAACCCAACAATTGAAGTACTAGATCAAGCAGTAAAAATTTGTAAAGAACAAGATATCGACTTCGTATTAGGTGTAGGCGGTGGCTCTGTAATTGACGGCGTTAAATACATTGCAGCGTCGGCAGTATATGACGGCGAAGGTTGGGATATCCCTACTGGTAAGCATAAAGTAACAAGTGCATTACCTATTGGGGCAGTACTTACGCTTCCAGCTACAGGTTCTGAGTCTAACCAAGGTTCTGTTGTGAGCAAAGCTGCGACTAAACAAAAACTTCCGTTTATGTCTCCTGCGGTACAACCTAAGTTTGCAATTATGGACCCTGATGTAATGAAAACATTACCACAGCGCCAACTTGTAAATGGCTTAGTAGACGCTTGGGTACACACCTGTGAGCAATACCTAACATTCCCTGCAGGCGCACTTGTACAAGATGGTTACGCTGAAGCGCTATTAAAAGCACTTAAATCATTAGGCGATAACTTTGAAAACCAAGACGATGCATGGCGTGCAAATCTTATGTGGGCAGCAAACCAAGCACTTAATGGTTTAATTGGTTCTGGCGTATCGCAAGATTGGGCTACACATATGATTGGTCACGAGCTTACAGCCGCTTACGGTGTTGATCATGCACGTTCACTTGCTATTGTTCAGCCTTCTTTATTACGTAACCAATTTGCAGTTAAAAAAGCGAAACTAGAGCAAATGGGTAAAAACGTATTTGGTCTTGCGCAATCGGATGATTTAGCAGAGCAAACAATTGCAGCAATTGAAGCGTTTTACCACAGCCTTGACGTAGCGACCCAGCTTACTGAACATGGCGATGACAAAGCCGCTGCTATTGACAATATTATTGGTAAACTTGAAACTCACGGCATGGTTGCTCTTGGCGAAAACCAAGCTATTACGCTAAAAGAAAGCCGCGAAATTTTAGAGCAAGCGGTTGCTTAAATATACTAAGTAATACGTTAATAAAAAACCGTCAACCTTTGGGTTGGCGGTTTTTTTATGGATTATTATAAATACTGCGTTGCTAATTAACCAATAAATTTCGTATTAATGTTTTTAATGATGATAGTAAACTGTGCTCAACGGTTAGGAAAAACCTAACGATTAAATAAATTTAAACAGGACTAAAACTCATGAAATTACTAAACACATTACTTAGCTCAAAAGCAGGCGTAGCAGCATTAATTTTACGAGTACCAGTTGGCCTTATTTTAGCGGCGCATGGTGCACAAAAGCTATTTGCTTGGTTTGGCGGTTACGGGCTTGAAGGTACAGGCCAATGGATGGCGAGTATTGGTTTAGAGCCTGGCTATTGGTTAGCAATGATGGCAGGTAGCGCTGAGTTTTTTGGTGGCATTGCATTAGCAATTGGTTTGTTAACTCGCCCAGCTGCTGTAGTTGCCGGCTTTACTATGCTGATTGCTATTTTTAGCGTACATATTAGTAATGGCTTATTTATGGCAAACAATGGCTATGAATACGCATTAACTTTACTAGTAGTAACTGTAGTTTTAGCAATTCAAGGAGCGGGAAGCTTTTCTCTTGATAACGTATTAGCTAAAAAGCTCGCTAATAAATAGAGTGTGTTAATTAAAAAAATAGCGGCCAATTTGGCCGCTATTTTTGTTTAAATTATTCAGCAGATAATGTTAAAGAATAACTGTACTGCTTTTGCTCAAGTAAATATTCTTTATGGGTACTTGGGCTCCATGAATCATCGCCACCAACCCCCATATGTTGATGATCAATGTGTACATGTACGCAATCATCAGCAATGAGTTCGTTAGTGTGCTTAGCTTGCGTTAACATACTTTGCGAATACTCACTGGCTGCAAATAAAAACGCACCGGTTACGGTTAAATTATTAATACGCAGTAATTGGCAATCGCTACGCAGGCCGTTATCGGTTGGGAATATATACGGGGTATGTAGCTCATTTAAGCTCAAGCTGTAATAACCTAAACGTGCTGCGGCTTTGCGATCTGGGTAGTTTTCAAAAGGCCCTAAACCACGCCAGTTTACTTTTGTATCGCTTTGCTTGTTAAGTGTTGTACTTAGCCCTATACGCGGCATTGGCGGCAGAGTATCGTTTAGTTGCACGTCAATATTTAAGCTAATATTGCCGGTATCATTTAGTGTATATAGCCACTGTGTTTGAGCCTGTAGCACGCCATTAAACTCGTAATTAAATACACAAGTAATACGTACATCAACACTTGATTGCACTGCGTGAATTGAGCTGCATGTGCGCTGCCATTGCCCTATACCTGCACGTAACCAACGAGCCTCCCATGCATTAGGGTCTTTATCTACTTCGCTTACGCCTATGTCGTTATCAAGCGGGGCCCGATAAAAGTTATCAACCAGTGGGCTACTAATAACCTGAGTATCGTTTTGTAACCACTGCTCTATAAGCCCTGATTGCTTGCTAAAAACAAGTTTAAACTTATCGTTTTCAATACTTAGTTGAGAGTCGGTTTCACTAACACTTATAGCGCTTTGTTCTGTAGTTGATGTAAATGATTCACTGTTTAAATTATTACTATTTATAAGCTTAAACTGCTCGGTGTTTAATACATGCTCGGCACTTGCAAAGCTGCAGTTGTTAATTAGTGCTACATCTAAATTAAGGTGATATTGCGCACCTTGCTCAAACGCTGTTTTAATTGTTAACGTGTGTGTACTTTGCGGAGCAATATTAAGTACATGCTCGCCTTGTTCAACACAGATGCCATTTTGCATTAACTGCCAAACGAGCTTTTCGTTATCTGTGTGTCTAAATACGTAATCGCTAAATATATCAATGGTGTATTGATTTTTAGTTTGCTCGCGCAGCGTAAATTGTAAATGCTGTTGGCTGTATTTTGCTTCAAATAGGCTAGGGTGCGGGGTGCGGTCAGGGAATAATAAGCCGTTAATACAAAATTGGGGTCGTTTAGTTCATCACCAAAATCGCCACCGTAAGCCCAATAATGCTCACCGTTTTCGTCAGTTTTAGATAAACCTTGGTCTACCCAATCCCAAATAAAGCCACCTTGTAGGCGCGGATATTCTCTAAATGCTTGCCAGTAATCGTCAAAGCTACCTAGGCTGTTACCCATTGCATGGGCGTACTCGCATAAAATAAGTGGTCGCGTTTCACCCGGTAGGCTTAGCCACTTTTTAATAGAGTATTTAGGTACCGCATCATCTTTAATATCGGTATCTACACGAGCATACATAGGGCAAATAATGTCGGTAGCCGTTGTATTTGCGCCGCCGCCTTCGTATTGCACTGGGCGAGAGGGGTCAAAGCTTTTTGACCAGCCGTACATAGCATCATGATTTGCGCCGTGTCCGCATTCGTTTCCTAGTGACCAAATAATAATTGAGGTGTGGTTTTTATCGCGCTCAACCATTTGTGTATAACGCGACATAAATGCACCAGCCCACTGCGGATCGCTAGCTAAACGCCCCATAGGAAACATGCCATGGGTTTCTATATTTGCTTCATCAACTACGTATAAACCTAGCTCGTCACATAGTTCGTAAAAACGAGGGTGGTTAGGGTAATGAGCAGTACGCACGGCATTAAAGTTATTTTGCTTCATCAGCTTAATATCTTCAATTATATCGGCGGTGCTTACTGTGTGGCCGTTTTCAGGATGGTGCTCGTGGCGATTAACACCGCGTATAAGTAGCGGCTTGCCGTTTAAGCAAAGCTGGCCGTTCAGCATTTCTACTTTTCTAAAGCCAATGTTGTAGGCTTCTGCGTCTATAATATTGCCTTGTTCATCTAACAGGCTTACAACACAGCGGTATAAATAAGGGGTCTCGGCGGTCCATTTTTTAGGGTTTTGTATATCAATTGTTTGAAATACAACATCGCTCCAGCCGCCTTTTTCGTCAACACGTTTATTATTAGTGCTTTGTATTTGCGGCTCACACAGTGCTTGCTCACCATCAAAAACTTGTACTGCTATTTGATAGTTATTTGGCGCATTAATCGCCGTTTTTATATGTAGCGTTGCATCGCGGTAGCAGGCGTCTAAATCGGGAGTAATAAATACATCGCGAATTTGGCTTTGCGGTTTGGTAAGTAAGTTAACATCGCGGAATATACCGCTTAGCCACCACATGTCCTGATCTTCTAAATAACTGCCATCGCTCCAACGAATAACCATAACGGCAATACGGTTAGTGCCTGCAACTAATAGTTCGCTTAAATCAAACTCGCTTGGTAAACGGCTATCTTGTGAATAACCCACCCATTGTCCGTTACACCACAGGTGAAACGCCGAGTTAACGCCTTAAAAAATAATATGATTACGCTGAGTTAGCTTACTTTCGCTTATATTAAATTCAGTGCGGTAACAGCCTGTAGGGTTGTCGCTTGGTACAAAAGGCGGGTTAACTGCAAATGGGTACTTAACATTACAGTAAATAGGTTTATCAAAGCCGTGTAATTGCCAGTTAGAAGGCACTGTAATACTTTGCCAGTTGCTATTTAGTGTTTCACTTAGCAACGATTCATCAACTGCTTCGGGTTTATCAAATAATTTAAAGTCCC
Organism: Pseudoalteromonas sp. SWYJZ98; assembly: GCF_015864495.1. Lineage (NCBI taxonomy): Bacteria > Pseudomonadati > Pseudomonadota > Gammaproteobacteria > Alteromonadales > Pseudoalteromonadaceae > Pseudoalteromonas > Pseudoalteromonas sp. SWYJZ98. Next base: position 82,848 of record NZ_JADYXA010000006.1, read on the forward strand.
ACTGACCGTTTAAACTTTGTTTTTGCGATTGCGTGTTAGTACGGGCATGGTCAACGCTTTTAAATCCATTGAGTGGGCTGTGCGCTTTTACTTGATTAACTTGTACTGAAATTGGGTTTTCCCAATCTCGGCGATTAATTATGTGCTGTAAAGAGGTCATGTTTATCCTATTGCATAAGCGGGCAATTATAATGCGCTAAATATAGCTAAAAATAATCGCAGGGGTTATGCTTAAAGCTCTCCTTTATTTATCCAAAACTATCATTGTAATTATGCGCTATAACATTAAAGACATACTCGATATTGGTCCGCGCTGTATAGAACGCTTTATTGATTCACAAACGCTCGCGCAAATGCCAAACCTTGAAATAGCACTTGCGGGTTGCTCAAACCTATCGGGTCGTTATTGCGTAGCACGCTCATCACCGCTAGAACATACACTTTTTTATACGCTTGCAGGGCAGGGTAAATTAACAACACACAATGAGCAGTACACACTTAATGCCAATACACTTATTGTGCTACCAGCAAAGCAAAGCTTTGAAGTGAAAATTGATGCTGAACATTGGGATGTTATTTGGTTAAACCTTGCAAATACTAAACGTTGGCAGCATTTAAACTTAGCGCAAGCATTGGTATTAACCGAGCAAAAACTTGAACCGTAACACCTTGCTATGGAGCTTTTATACAGCGAGCCCAATGCTAATTTACGCGAAAGCGTAACGCCTATTTTAAGTCATTACTTAAATGCTACGCTGCAAAATAACTCTCAGGGTGCGGCGCATAACCGTTTAATTAGTTTGTTTGAAGAGGTAGACAAGCGCTTGCAGTTTGATTGGACAATAGAGGCAATGTGCGAATATGTGCATTACTCATCGCCGCATTTGCATCGTTTATGCCAAGCGCAATTTGGTAAAAGCCCAATACAACAACTTATTTATTTACGCATTGAACGGGCTAAAAACTTATTGTTAAACACGGCTTGGCCAATTTCGCATGTGGCAAGTTATGTGGGGTATTCTAATATTTTTAATTTTTCCAAACGTTTTAAGAAGTCGGTAGGTGTGTCGCCAAGCGAATTTAGAAAATAACGTTAGCGGCTCTCTACATTTGAATAAATTTAAGGTATTGTGCGATTTCTTAAATTGCATTTTAGAGTTTTAGGTAGGTAATGCGCTCAAACCGTTTTTTAATAGTGATATTATTAGTGCTTGTACACAGCTTTATTAGCTGTGATGGTGCTGCGTATCATTTACAAGAAGACGTTGATCACGTAACCAGTTCGTTATCGCAAGGCGACTCTATAGCCGATGATAACCAAAGCGATAAAACATCAACTACCGAGATTCATGCCCACCAACATTGCCATTGTGGCTACAACAGCACCTCTAGCCATTCAATAAGCCCAGAGCAAAGTAAAGCAACTTCGCCTGCGTGCTATAACGGGTTAAATTACCCGCCAGATGTACCGCCACCCAATTCACTTAGTTAGTTTTTAATTTTAAATACTTTGTATATAACAGCCTGCGCTTATGCGCTTATGCGCTGTTTCGGCTCTGTTATATGCATATTTAGGTTACTTGATGCACGTTCGGTTTGATTTTTTAATGCCAATACCGTGCTCAAGTTAACTCTGTTTGTTAAAAAACGGACACGCTATATGAATAAAAAACCAATTATGCTGGTGGCGCTAATGTGCGCGTTACCTGCTTATAGTACTTTGGCGAATGTTAAAACATTAACCCTTAAACAAGCGCTGAGTAATACCGAACAACAAAATCTGGTATTAAAACGCTACCCGTATCATCAAAAAATATTGAGTGCGCTTAAATCTCAAGCTGCACTTTCGCCTAACCCTGTATTGAATGTTGAAGCTGAAAACTTACTGGGCACTAACAAGGCGCGTGGCATTCAAGGCGCTGAAATAACACTCGGGCTTAGCCAGCTAATAGAGCTGGGCGATAAGCGCCAAAGCCGTATTAATTACGCAACCGCCAATATTAAAGCCCAAGCAATACAGTATGAAAATACCCGTTTAGCGTTATTGGCAACCACTGCTGAGCGATACTATCAAGGGCTTAAATCTCAAACATTATTAAGTTTAAATAGTGAACGTAAACAGGTAGTTACCCAGGCGCTTAAAGCGATTGAACAAAGAGCCAATGCGGGTGCTGCGTCGCAAGCTGATGTAACGCGCATGCGTTATGCACTTAGCCAAGTAGAGCTTGATAAAGCCATGCTTAATAGTGAATTTGAGCGAGCAAGTTTATCGCTTAACGAGCTGTGGAGTGAGGAGCAACCCTACAACACTTTTGCTGGCAATATTAATGCAATTACTGCGCTTAAATCAGCGCAAGCACTTTTAGATGCGGTTAACCAAGCCCCTGAATTTGCATTATTACAGCAGCAATATTTACAGCAAACAGCTAACTTAACACTGCAAAAAGCAAACGGACAAACCGATATTAATATAGGGGGAGGCGTGCGCTATAACCAACAAAGCGACTCCAGCTCATTAGTGTTTTCGTTTTCTATGCCACTGCAATTAAGTAATTCAAATAGCGGAAATATTGCAGCTGCAAATAGTCAGCTCATGCTTTTAAATGAGCAGCAAGGGCAATTGCGCATCCAGTTACGCCAGCAAGTACGTACTTTGTACGCTTATTATCAAGGTCGAGCTAATCAGGCAAAGCTATTATCTGATCAAATTATTCCTCAGGCACAAACATTGATTGAGCAAAGCTTAAAAAGTTATCAACGCGGACAAATTTCGGTGTTGCAATTACTTGATGCTCAACAAGCACTTTTTGATTCTAAACGCACACTAATTACAACTCACGCAGAGCTGTACCAAGTGCTACTTACTCTTGAGCGTTTAACAGGCCAATCTTTAATTGAGACTCATCAATCATGAATAAAAATATAATCGCATTACTAGTATCACTTTCGTTTGCCTGCAGCTTTGTAAGCACTGATGTATTTGCCTCTGCTGAACATGGCGAGTCAGGTCATAAAGAAACAGAGCAACACGAGAAAAAACAAGGTCCACACGGCGGCTTTTTATTAACTGACTCTAAATTAACCCTTGAGCTTAAATTGCAAGAATTTGCAGGTAATGTTGAGCTGCGCGTATACGGCTATAAACAAAATAAGCCAATTAATATAAACGACTTAAACATAACAATGAGTTTAAAGCGCTTAGTTGAAGGGTCGCAAAATATACAGTTTGCAGCTGAGGGCGACTACCTTGTTAGCACACAATCAATTAACGAACCACATTCGTTTGCACTTACCGTTACTGCTAATTATAAAGGCGAGAGCATTAGCTATGAATACGACCAACACGAAGGCCGTACCACGCTAACAGAGCGAGCTATTGAGCGCGCAGGTATTAAAACTGAGATAGCGCAAAGTGGTGAAGTGGATATTACCAATACGCTTTTTGGCGTTATTGCGCCAACGCAGCACGGCACGGTAGAAGTAATGGCGCCGTATACAGGATTGATCAGCGATATTTTTGTAAGCATTGGTCAAAATGTTAAAAAAGGCGAAGTACTTGCCAATGTAACCAACCGCGAAACACTGCAAAATTACGCTATTAAAAGCCCAATTAGCGGCGTTGTAACCGAGCAATACTTAAAGCGTGGCGAGCTTGCAAGCACCAGCGCACTGATGCAGGTAGTTAACCTTGATAAAGTATGGGTTGAGTTATCGGCTTTTCCTGAAAACATTGAAAAACTAGCCATTGGTCAAAGCGCTAAAGTGTACGACTTGCATCACCATTTAAATACGCAAGGCAAAGTGTTTTTTATAGCCCCAATGATGACAGGCGGGCACATAGCGCGTGCCCGTATAGAGCTTAATAACCCAGACGGGCATTGGCGCCCAGGCATGCATATAAATAGCGATGTAAGTGTGGCTAAAATAAATGCCAGCGTGCGTGTAAAGCCACAAGCCATTCAAGAGTTTAACGGTCAACCCAGTGTGTTTGTTCGTAAAAATAATGTATTTGAAGTGCGCCCCGTTACCTTAGGCGCAAAAAATAGCGAGTGGGTAGAAGTACTTGCAGGTTTAAACGCGGGTAGCGAATACGTAACAGACAATAGTTATGTCATTAAAGCTGATATTTTAAAAAGCGGCGCAAGCCACGCTCACTAGGAGGCACCATGATTAATTGGATAGTTTCTTTTGCGGTTAAACGCCGCATGCTGGTGCTTGCGCTTACATTTTTATTTGCTGGATTTGGTGTATACAACATTCAAAATTTAGCAGTAGACGCAGTACCCGATATAACTAACGTACAAGTGCAAATTAATACCAAAGCGCAGGGGTTTACGCCATTAGAGGTAGAGCAACGCATTACTTATTTGGTAGAAACCGCTATGGCGGGCATACCTAAGCTTGATTACACCCGCTCGCTTTCGCGTTATGGGCTTTCGCAAGTAACGGTTATTTTTGATGAAGGCACCGATATTTATTGGGCGCGTCAGCAAATTGGTGAGCGTATTCAAAGTATTCGCTCCGACTTACCTAATAACGTAGAGCCAAACTTGGGTCCTATTGCCAGTGGTTTAGGCGAAATATTTACTTATAGTGTGCACGCCGCGCCTAATGCGTTAAAAGAAGATGGCACTGCCTACAACGCCGAAGACTTACGTACTTTACAAGATTGGGTTATTCGCCCGCAGCTTTTAAAAGTAAAAGGCGTAACCGAAATAAACAGCCAAGGTGGTTTTGAGCGTCAATACCAAGTAGCGCCAGTGCCCGAAAAACTCATTGCCTATAAGCTTACTATTAGCGATGTAATTAGTGCACTTGAGGTTAATAACAGTAACCGAGGCGCAGGCTATATAGAGCGCTTTGACGGGCAATATTTAGTACGCTCACCAGGGCAGTTAAAAACCATTGATGACATAGCCAATACCGTTATAGCTAAGCGCGACGATGCACCTGTACGCATTAAAGATGTGGCTAACGTGCTTTTAGGCAAAGAGCTTAGAACCGGCGCGGCCACTTATAACGGTAAAGAAACCGTGCTCGGCACCGCCATGATGCTAATTGGTGAAAACAGTCGCGTAGTGGCAAAAGCCATGGCTGATAAACTCAAAGACGTACAGCTAAGCTTGCCTGAAGGTGTTGTGGTAGAAGCAGTTTATGACCGCACAACCCTTGTTGATAAAACCATAGCAACCGTGCAAACCAACTTATTTGAAGGTGCCATTTTAGTGATAGTAATTTTGCTATTACTGCTGGGTAATGTAACGGGCGCGCTTATTACGGCAATGGTTATTCCGTTTAGTATGTTGTTTGCCGTTACAGGTATGGTGGGTAATCGCGTATCGGGTAACCTAATGAGCCTAGGTGCAATCGACTTTGGTTTAATTGTTGATGGCGCTGTAATTGTAGTTGAAAACTGCCTGCGCCAATTAGGTATGGCTCAGCATAAACATGGCAGGCTACTTACCTTAAACGAGCGTTTAAATGTAGTGACCGCAGCCACCAAAGAAGTATTTACACCGGCTGTATTTGGCATTGTTATTATTATGCTGGTTTACTTACCTTTATTTGCACTAAGCGGCGTTGAAGGCAAAATGTTTCAGCCAATGGCATTTACTGTAGTTGCGGCGTTAATTGGCGCGCTTATATTTGGCGTTACATTTGTACCGGCTGCTATTGCAGTGTTTGTTCGCGGTAAGGTTGATGAAACCGAAAACGCAGTCATGCGCGGCGTTAAAAAAGTGTATAAGCCATTACTTGGTATATCGCTTAAATTACCTTGGCTGATGGTGGGTATTGCCACGGCATTAGTATTAGTGCTTGGTTTTAAAGTTAAAAACATGGGCGCAGAATTTTTACCGAAACTTGATGAGGGTGATATTGCTATGCATGCGCTGCGCATTACTGGCACCGGTATTGAGCAATCTGTGCAAATGCAAAAAGAGCTTGAGCAAGCCATATTAGATCAGCCTGAGGTTGCTAACGTATTTTCAAAAATTGGTACTGCCGATGTAGCAAGCGATCCTATGCCGCCCAATGTTGCCGATACTTTTTTAATACTTAAACCGCAAGAAGAGTGGCCTAATCCAGCACTCACTAAAGCAGAATTGGTTCAGCAAATTCGTACCCGTGTTAACGATGTACCTGGTAATAATTACGAATTTACACAACCAATAGAAATGCGCTTTAACGAGTTAATTGCTGGCGTGCGCGCCGATGTAGCACTGCGTATTTACGGTGACGACTTAAGCGTACTTAAAGAGTTTGGCGAAAAAGCCACAGGCTTAATGCGTAATATTGCAGGCGCTACCGATGTACGTTTGGAGCAAATGGAAGGATTGCCAACACTTTCGGTAACACCAATGCGCGACCACATGGCGTTATTGGGTTTAAGCGTAAACGATATTCAACAAACACTTGCCGCCGCTGTTGGTGGTGTGCAAACCGGACTAATTTACGAGGGCGATAAACGTTTTTCGTTATTAGTGCGTTTAGATGAACGTTGGTCAAGCGATGTATCACAGCTTGCGCGTTTGCCAGTGGCCGTGCCTAAAAGTGCTAACCCCGACCTTGCATTTGTACCGCTTGGCGAAGTAGCAAATATTAGTATTGATAAAGGGCCTAATCAAATAAACCGCGAAAGTGGTAAGCGCAACGTCGTGGTAACTGCCAATGTAGAGGGGCGCGATTTAGCAAGCTTTGTAAGTGATGCGCAAGCGAGCATGAATGAATCACTTAACTTACCAAGTGGCTATTGGCTTGAATACGGCGGCACGTTTGAGCAGCTACAATCGGCAAGTAAGCGATTGTCGTTGGTTGTGCCGGTCACTTTACTGCTTATATTTGGCTTACTGTATAGCGCCTTTGGATCGCTTCGTGATTCATTGATTATATTTAGTGGTGTGCCACTGGCATTAACGGGTGGTGTGCTTGCGTTATTGCTGCGCGATATGCCGCTTTCAATATCAGCAGGTGTCGGCTTTATTGCCCTAAGCGGTGTAGCGGTATTAAACGGCGTAGTTATGCTGTCGTTTATTAAGCAGTTACGAAGCGATGGTTTAAGTTTGTTTGAAGCAATTCACAGCGGTGCACTACAGCGCCTGCGCCCAGTACTGATGACGGCGCTGGTGGCAAGTTTAGGCTTTATACCTATGGCGCTTAATTCGGGAACGGGTTCTGAAATGCAAAAACCTCTCGCGACAGTAGTGGTTGGCGGGATTATTTCATCAACATTACTAACACTGTTAATTTTGCCCGCGCTTTATAAGTTAGTACATTCTAAATTTACTAAAAAAGCAGAAGCTGAATTAGCTTAAATACTAGCTATTGATAATGTAATAAAAAAAGCAGCTGTACTTACAGCTGCTTTTTTATTTGGGTATTATTTAGCAAAAAATACTACATTAATTATATTGAAAAAGATTATCCCAGCGCTCATCCAAAATGGTTTTTGCGTGTTCTAAACTCAGCGCGCTATACACTTCATTACCTTCTATTTCGTTACTACACGTTACCAAACGCATACGTACCAGCTTTTCAAGCGCGTCGCTAATTTCAAAATCAAGAACGCACTGGTATTTGCTTTTAAACCAATGCTCTATTTGCTCATCAAGCATTTGTGCGCTTAATCCGCTTTCCGATTTTAGTAAAAAGGTATACGCAAGCAGGGCTTCTTTTATATCTTCTTCTTCGGCGGCGTCAATAAGGGTGTGAAAAACACCGGCATTATTATCAAGGTTTTTAAAGTAGAGGTTATCGCTAAGCGCTTTCATAAATTTAATTTTACGGTTTTTAAACTTACTCCATTCTTTAAAAATAAAGCTGCCAAATATCCCCATACCAATAGCAAAAGTAATAAAGTGTTGTTGCGTCATTTCTACAGCTTCACTTCTAAAACCACCCCAAAAGGCAAACAAAGCAAATAACAATAAAATTGATGCGCCAAGCTTAGTTATAAGTACCACCGCACCACCAACTAAAGCCGATGAGCCAATAATCATTTTATCAATAGGGCGCATGCGTACTTCGCTATTAGGAAATAGCATTTCAAGGTCGGCTTTTGGAACATTTTGAAACAGCTTAACTATGGTCGAGCTTGGCTCAAATCCCATTGGCGTTTTATTTTTAGCTTCAAAATAAGCGCTATCTTTAAAGCGAATAAACACGGCAACACGGTCGTAATTAGTAAAGTGCAGCGGTTTTTTACGCAAGCCCCAAAAGCTGGTAATGGTTTCAGTGAGCTGCGACTCGCCACGGCGATAAAATACCACTTCTTCAAAGTCGTCAAATTCAACTTCAAGGCGCACCTTAAATAGTGATTCTTCGTTTAATGCGTCTTGTAAGTCTTCATTGGTGATTACTTCAAAATTAGCGGTGTTAAGTACCTGGCAAAGTCTTTAGCAAACTCATGTTGGCACTGCGCTTTTTGATCCTCCGATACTGGCGCTAACGATCGCGTGTCACTGTTGGGATCAAAAGGGGCGTAGTTGTTTTTAAGTGACTCAAGTGTTGAGTGGTAATCGTAATGAATAAGGCTTGCTAGTAAATCACAAAATTGTTTAAACGATGTTTTTTGTGTACTGCTTTTAAGCTCTTCGCTACACATATCGACAATATCTTGTTTTCTAAAAGGAATAAAACGCGCACTTTGCATAAGTTTTTAACTGCTTTGGTAGGTATTTAAGTGCATTGACACATAATAAAATATTCTTATGGATATTACTAATTTGTTAACGCAGTAAGGAGTATTGATCATTGGTGGTTGAATTTGCAGCTGTGTGTTTGGTTTTTAGGCAAGGCAGAGCCTATGTAGTGTGGTTATTCCCCATAAATAAGGCGATAACGCAGCATAAATACCAAACATGCGCTGCCCTCTGGATTCTTTCTAGGGACGATTAACTCTTTGTTGCCTACATGGATGTAGGTAAGGGGCGTGAGCAGGACGCAGAAGCTTTGCTCGACTTTTACTTATTCTAACATGGATGTAAGCCAGTAGGGTAACGCAGGAGCAGTTACCGAGCCCACTAGGTTACAAACCTCGCGCCGCGATTTAATCTTCCTTGGATTGAACAAATTTCAATCCACAAAGATCAATACGCCCTAGGACCTGTAAATTTAGTACACTGTTTTCAGCGTGTATTAACCTAAATATGTAATTATTGGCTTATTGAATACTTTTGTTCTTACTGATAAGTGAAAAGGATTTACTATGGCCATTCAAAAAAAGCTAAAAGAAAAAACGCGTAATTTTATTGACTCTAAGCATATGCTTAGCGGTATTACAGTGGCGTCGTTTTTAGAGTCAACCATAGTTCCTATTCCACTTGAAGCAGTGCTTGTGCCTCTTATGCAGGCTCGTCGAGAAAAGCTATGGCTTATAGCACTAATGGCGACCTTAGGCTGCATAGTGGGTGCATTGTTTGGTTATGCATTGGGTTACTATTTATTTGATGCGGTTGGCGATTGGATTATTAATACGTTTTCGAGCCCTGAGCAATTTGAAAACGTTAAACAGCAAATGCAAGATCAAGGTTTTTGGTTTGTAATAACACTAGGCATAGTGCCTATTCCGTTTCAAATAGCGATGCTTGCAGCTGGCGCGACTAAGTACTCTATTTGGCTGTTTTTGTTGGCCTCGGGTATTGCGCGTTCTATTCGTTACTTTGGTCTGGCTATTATTGTTTATTATGCAGGTAATGAAGCTGAGCGAATCATTAGTAAACACAAAACTAAGGCAATGGTTTTAATAACGTTACTTGTGTTAGGAGTTTGGGGATTAAGCTTGGTGATTTAAGCTCATTATTAAAGGTTATTAACCAGCTTATTCTAATAAGCCTTTTTGGTAATGTGCTATAGTTTTTTATAGTATCGAAAAGCTTAGGGTTAATATGATTGAAACTGTAAAACTCACTATCAGGCTTTCTAATTTTTTTAAAATGAGCTGGAAAAATAAAACTGTAAGCCTATTTTTATTAGCTTATATTGTTATTTTTTCAGCCTACTCCCTAACTAACTTTCCTCCCTTACAAGTTCAAAATAATGTTTACGGTTTTACAACTGATTTTATTAATTTAATTGTTCTTATTTTTTATTTTGGATGGTTCAGTGCTCCAAACTTTCAAAGCTTGCATATACATTTTCGACTCTCGGATTAATGCTCTGGTCCATGGGTAATACAGCTGATTTAATCGATGAGATAGTGATACAGCCTTACTGGGTAAGTATTTATTTTGAAGATTTATGCAGAACCAGCGGCATGCTTTTAACTTCCTATGGTTTATTTAAAACGATGCGCTTTGTACAAAGTATTAATAATCGATTAGCGCGTGAGCTAATTATTGATGATTTAACCAAGGTACATAACAGACGTTATTTTTATCAGCACGCTAAAGATGCTCAGCACTCACCTTACGTTATTTTAATTGTAGATATAGACCACTTTAAAGCAATTAATGATGAATTTGGTCATGATGTTGGTGATGTAGTGCTTAAAGAACTAGCAACTAAATACGACAATGCTTTTACGCACCAAAACAAATTTGCTCGCCTCGGTGATGAAGAATTTGGTGGCTACTTGCCTACAAATAATATGACGCAAGCGTGTGATTTTTCGCAGCAATTAATTGATCTTGCGCACACCATAAATATTCAAAACTCTCGTCACCTAACAGTAAGTATAGGTGTTGCAATGCAAACGCCTAATGAGCCTTTAGATAAAGTAATGAAGCGCGCTGATCAAGCTTTATATTTAGCTAAGAAGAGTGGCCGAGATCGTTTTGAAATTGCCCCGTAAGCGTTTTAATTATATAAAAACACGTCCTTATTGTTTGCACATTTACAACACTTTTTAACGTTTTCGTAAGGAAATGTCAGTGAGGGTAATGCTTTGTAAATCATGAAATTAAAATAGAATGTTTGGGTCATAATGGGGATATTAATAATAAGGAATAACCTTAATGACCAACTCCCTTTTAAAAGCTGCATTACCCTTAAGTCTAATTACTATTTTGTCGGGCTGTGGCTCTGACGATAGCTCAAGCTCTACAGGTTACATCCAATTGTATAACGGCTCTTACAATAGCCCATACACACGTTTGTTTGTTGAAGAAACAGAGCGCTCAGGCGCTGATTTTGCTGATGTAACTACTCGCCATAACTACAGCACAGACACTTATGATGTAAGTTTTGAGTATCTAGATGCTAACGACAGCTATATAACAATTAGCGATCAAGAAATTTCTATTAAGGGTGACAAAACACAGTTAGTAGTAATGAGTGGTAACTTTGATGAGCCTACATTTACAGAGCTTAGCGTACCTATCTCAAGCGATACGGGTGAGTTTAACTTAGGGTTTTACAATATTGCAGGTGAGGATACTAGCTACGATATTTACTTAGCAACTGATGATGGCGTATTTGAAAGCGCGACACTTTTTTCATCGGCTCAATATTTAAGTGAGTTAGATCTGCAAAGCGTTGATGAAGGTTATTACACTATTTACATAACAGAAGCGGGCAGCAGTGATGTTGTGTACGAGTCTTCATCTGTTTATTTATACGATGAAGCAAGTTATGTAGCAATGATCCGCCCAAGTTATGCAACAGAAGAAGGTGGTATTACGCTTGATGTAGTAACCGATAATAACTACGTTACTGAGCTTAAACACCAATCTGCTCTGGGGCAATTACGTTTTATAAATACCGTTGATGACTACTCGCCAGTAAGCTTTTCTGCTACACGCGGTACAACTGTAAACACAACAAATACAGTCGCTAGTGACTCTTATACCGATTATGTTGAACTTTCGCCTAATAGTTACAGCGTAGCGATGTACGACGAAGAAGGTACAAAACTAGCTGATAACTTTTTAATGACGCTAGAGCGCGAGCAAAGTGCGGTGGGTATTTTCTATAACGACGTTGATAACGGTTTACGTATGATGAGCGTTGAAGAAAATCTAACACCAAGCAGTTACAGCCATACGGTATCGGTTGTAAACCTAATTGAAAGCTACGCAGGGCAGTCGGTTTCAGATGTTGATGTATACTTTACACTTAACGGCGAAACGGTAGACGACACTAGTAACGTAGTCGATGGCCTAGATAAGTATGACCAAGAAGAGCAGGTTGTAGATAACGAAATTTACACGGTTTATGTTGTTTACGAAGACAACGGCCAGCAAATTGTGCTTATTCAACAAAGCGATATGGACTTTACACAAGAGGGTAACTACATATTGATTTTAGAGCATGATGAAACAACAAGCTCAGGTTATAAGATGACCCTAGAGCGCACTATTACCGATAGTGTTGAATAAACCTAAACATATAAAGTAGCATAAAGCCTAAGCACTTTAAGTGCTTAGGCTTTTTTATTGAACAAAATTTACCTACTCATTAATAATTAGGTACACTCAGGGCATAATAATTAATAAGAGTGTGCCATGGATGATTTAGTTGGGTTAGCCGTCATAGTAATACTGGTTGTAGTTGCCGGTGCTATTTGCGGCTTAATAGCGCTAGTGCAGTTAAATGGATTAAAACAAGAAGTTGCTGTTTTAAGGGCCAAAATAACACATCTACAAACACATAAATCGATATCGCAAAGTGAACCTCAAAGTGAAGCATCTACGGCTCAGGCAGCGCTTTCAAGATCAGAGCCAATTGCTCATAAAGCACAGCCAAGCTTAACGTCCCAAAACGCGTCGCCACCTGTAATAAATCAGCTATCAGCGCCTCCTAAAAAAGCCAAACCAGCTGAAGCATCAGCCATAGAATTACTATTTAATAAATTGCGCGCAGGGTTTGAAGAGAACTGGATGACCTGGATAGGCGCAATAGCGCTTGCGTTTGGGGGCATCTTTTTAGCTAAATACAGCCTAGAAGCGGGATTATTATCGCCTGTAATGAGGTTGAGTTTAGGCGGCTTATTTGGGCTTGGCCTAATTGCAGCCGCAGCTTATTTACACCATAAACGCATTGTATTTGAAGGCTTTAATAATTACATACCCGCAGCGCTTGCAAGCGGCGGGTTTATTACCTGTTTTGCTTTAACGCTTTTAGCTTACAGCAGTTACGACATGCTGAGCCCTACCGTGGCATTTTTTGCGTTAGCTATTATAGCAATTAGCGCAAGTGCTATGGCGCTTAGGTTAGGCCCATTATTGGCTGTATTGGGTATTATTAGCGCTTATAGCGTACCAATATGGGTTAATACAGGCAGCGGTAACTTGTTTACGTTATTTATGTATGTTGGTTTTGTAAGTTTGTCGGCTGCGTTAGTTGCACATAAAGTGCAGCGAGCTTGGTTGTGGTATTTATTATGGGCAGGGCACATTTGCTGGTATTTAGTTGGTTTTACGCTACTTAAAGTTAATACCGTTTGGTTAATGGGGGCATTTGCTTTACTTAGTATTGTAGGGTTAATTGCTATACCGCGCTTAGGTCTAAAACTGAATGTTATTGAACATCGCCCGCACAGTTTAAAACGCTTAATTAAAGTGCTTCCAGATCATGCATTACTACTCGCTTTTATAGCGCCCTTAATATTTACTATGTTGATCAGTCACTTTGATATGCAGTGGCAAGCAATCGGCGTGTTAAGTATTGTATTGGTGTTGTTTTTAGTCCTTAAAAATAGCCGTTGGGATATTTGGCAGGGCGTAGCGTTAGTTATTTCAACGCTATTAGTATTAGGCGCTCAGCGCACGCATCTTTCGCCAAACCTATTTGATGACGCACTCTTTATATTCAAAAATGAATACGGTTTGGGTTTATTACTCGGATTGTTACTTACCGCTTTTGGGCTCTATTACGGTAAAAAACAGATTAAGCGTTTAGCGTTTCATATTACGGGGGCATTTAGTGCATTTGTAATGATAGCGACTTTATATACGCATATTCCTAATTCTGCGTTAAGTACTGCATATCCACTTTGGGCCGTTGCATTGTTTGTAGTGGCGGCTATTTTAATAAAGTGTGCGCAACATAATACAACGCTTTTTCAGCGTTTTACTTATTGGGTAGGGGCTAATGCCAATATTACGTTAGCAATTACCATGCTACTAAGTGACAGCGGCCTAACCATTGCACTTGCTGTACAAGTATTACTTATAAGCGTACTTATTAAACGCTATAACGTGCCTATGCCGTATTGGCCTATAAAAGCCTTGGTTGCTGCGTTATTACTGCGCTTAACGCTCGCACCTTGGACACCAAGTTACGATGCACTTACGGTATTTGGCTTACATTGGAGTATTGTGGTTTATCCGTTATGTATTTCGTTATTTTTTGCCGCAGCTAAGTGCTTTGACTCATCAAAACTTAAAATATGGCTCGAAGGTGCAGCCCTTCATTGTTTAGCGCTTTTTATTACTACCGAAACAAGTTATCAGTTAGTAGGGCATTATCCGCAATTTGATTCACTTAACTTTTACGAACAAATACTCCTTACCTGTAACTGGCTGGCATTAGGGGGTGTGTATTTACACAGAGCAAAACTTGCCGGTACTTTAGCTAAGTTATATAAAGTGGCGGGTTTTGCACTTGCGGGGTTAGCAGGGCTTTTTGCTATTAAAACACTGCTTGACGATAACCCATTATTTGAATCACTTTACATAGGTGAGCTGCCAATATTTAACTGGTTATTACTATTGTGGTTAGTACCTGCAGGATTAACGCTTTGGCTGGCCAAGCTTGTAAAACCAATAAATGCTAAAGCTACGCCATTTATATTGGCCGTTGCAGGTGGCTTTATATTATTGGCAATAAACAGCTTTATTCGTCAATACTGGCAAGGTCCTTACATTTACTTATCAAAAGGCGCAAGCAATGCAGAGCTCTATAGCTACTCTGTTATTTGGTTAGTATTGGGGGCGGGTACTGTTATTTTTGGGCATTTAAAAAATCAATTATTAATACAAAAAGTAGGCCTGGGCATACTCGCTGCCGTTATTGTTAAAGTGTTTTTAATTGATATGGCTAACTTGGAGGGCTTACTTAAAGCGCTTTCGTTTATTGGATTAGGGCTTTCATTGGTGGGGTTAAGTTGGTTGTTCCAAAAGCTTAGAAGCCGAGTAAATCCAGTTTAATTTTATGAACACTTTATAAAGCAAAGCCCAGTGAAGATACTGGGCTTTTTGTTTTACGCTATTACTTGATAGCTTTTAACTAGAACACTTTTAACTAGAATACTTTTAACTAGATCACTTTTTACTAGCTTATTATGTACTGTGATTAAGCAGTGCCTTTAGTTTGCCCGGTTTAATTGGCTTACTTAAATAATGAATATTAGCGGCTTTGGTTTCCTGTTTAAGCTCGGTGTCGCGCACGGCGGTAATTAAAATAGCAGGGACTTGGCTTTGCCAAATTTCGCGCAGGGTTTTAATTAGCGTTATGCCATCGCAGTCATTGCCTAATTGGTAGTCCATTAAAATAACATCGGGTGCACCGTTTTGCTTAGCATGCGCCAGTACATTATCTATGTTATCAAAAAGGGTGTAATTAGCCTGCCACTTTTTAAGTAAGCTTGCCATTGCTGCTAAATTTTCAGGGTCGTCGTCTACGGCAACAATATTAATTGCGGCACGGTTTTCTATTAAGCTGTTTGTAGTACTTTTTTGTTGTACAAACTGCTCGTCACCATAAGGTACCTCAATGCTAAAACGGCTACCTTTATTTGGCTCAGAATGCACATCAAGCGGCAAACTTAATAAGTCAGCCATACGTTTTACAACACCTAAGCCTAAGCCTACGCCTTTGTTATCGCCCGACTCAACACGGTAAAAGTCGTTAAATATTTTAGCTTGCTCTACTTCGCTAATACCTGGGCCTGTATCCCATACTTCTATTCGTAAATTGTGCTTCCGGTTCCTACAGGCTATTAATACACGGCCATTATCGGTGTATTTAACTGCATTAGAGACCAAGTTTTGAATAATTCGGCGCAAATAGGTTATATCGCTGTGCACAATTTGTTGGTTTGAACGCACACTAAGTTTAAGGCCTTTATCACTTGATAAAATAGCGTATTCACTTTGCAATGGCGCTAAAATATCTTCAATATAAAAGTGGCGAGGGGTAGGGGTCATAGCGCCTTGCTCAAGCTTAGCTATTTCAAGCAATGCCGACATTAAATGCACGGTTGAATCGAGACTGTCGCCTAGTTTTTCAAAGCTGTTTTGGTTAGTGCTATCGAGCTGTTTTTCGTCAATAGCGGCAAGGTATAAACGTGCTGCATTTAACGGCTGTAAAATGTCGTGGCTCGCCAGTGCTAAAAAGCGCGTTTTACTGTCGTTGGCTTGCTCTGCTTCTCGTTTAGCTAAAGTAAGTGCTTGCTCAGTTTGTACACGGCTATCTATTTGAGCTTGTAAGTCTTTATTGATAGTTTGCACTTCTTGAGTACGTGCTTCTATGCGGTTTTCAAGATCCATGTTTACTTCTTCAAGCGCATTTTGCGTACTTATGTGGTTTGTAATATCTGAAAAGCTGGTAACAAATCCGCCATCGGGCAGCGGATTACCAATCATTTCGTATACTTGGCCATTACGACGGTGGCGAATAAAATGATGCGAGCTGCCATATTTTAAATGCTGTACACGTTTTTCTACTTGGCGTTCTATTTCACCGGGGCCACATTCACCACGGTTAGCGTTGTATCTAATAATGTCTTCTATAGGTTGGCCTACTTCTAAAAAGCCTTCAGGGTAGCCAAACATTTCATTGTAGCGTTTGTTCCATGCAACGAGTTTTAAATCTTTATCAACAACTGAAATACCGTGGCTTAAATTTTCGAGTGAGGTAAATAACAGATTTTGATTAAATTGCAACGCTTGTGTGGTTTCGTCAAAAAAGTTTACTACTTCCTCAAACGCCATACGTTTACCTGACGATACCGTATGTATTAACGCTTGTGCCGACGATGCACCAAGCACGCCCGTTAATGCGCGTTCGCAGTAAGCTATAAATTCAGGCTCTGGGTGTGCGTTGTTATCGCTTAAATGATGGGCGAGTGCGTAATGGGCCAATACTTGTTGGCTGCGCTGAATACCTAGAAATGTTTGCAGTAGTATTTTAAAGTCGTAAACGGTGGCTTTTACGTCTTTATTTAAGCGCCTGGATAAAATAGCCTGATCTTTAGGGTTAACAAAAGCAGCGGCCTGAATTTTATCAATTAAGCGCTCCTCAGCCCCAAGTGAAAAACTAATATAACAACCAATATTGGCAAACAAAGCTATCAAGGTTCCACGCGTTATAAGCGTTTGTTGCAGCTCGCTATCAAGGGTTGTGCCGGCATCGAGTATTGGCAGCATTAAAAATAGTATCCAGCAAATAAAGCCTGCTACTAAACCTGCATACACCCCATAAGCATGACCTTTTCGCCAATATAAACCACCCACAATAGAGGGCAGCAATTGGGTAACAAGTGAAAACGCCACCAAGCCCATACTGGCCAGTGCGCTACTATGGCCAAACCATTGCTGATAGAAATAGGCCAAAATTAATATGCCTGCAATAGCAAAGCGCCTTACAAGTAATATGCGAGACTTATAACTGCTGGTAATTAAGTTACGTTTAAACTTTCTACGCAGCATTAACGGCAGTACCACATCGTTTGAGATCATCGTGCTTAATGTAAGCGTTGCTACCACTATCATTGCGGTGGCGGCCGATAGTCCACCTATAAATACAAAGGTGATTAAAAAGGCGTTGTCGTTAATTAGCGGTAGGGCAAGTACAAAGCTGTCGGGTGAATAGCCGCTGCCAATTTCAGGATGAATGGCCGCAGTCGCAATAGGTAAAATCATTGCGGCTGTTAGTAGTAAATACAGCGGAAAAGCCCAGCGAGCGGTAAGTAAGTGGCGTTTGTTTTGGTTGTCGACCACGGTTACATGAAACTGGCGAGGCAAACATATAATAGCCGCTGCAGCCATTAAAGACTGGCCAATAAAGTTAAAGCTAAAAAAGTTAAAATCGCTCCAGTGACCCCAAATAGACTCAGTTACTTTGTTCGTGGTGGCTTCGGGTAAATTAAAAAGTGTAAATACTGCAAGCCCCGCAACGGCAATAAGAGCAATAAGTTTAATCATAGATTCAAATGCAACAGCGAGCATTAAGCCAGAGCGATATTCAGTTACATCAACTTTGCGAGTACCAAAAAATATAGCAAATAAAGCCATAATTAGTGTGGCAGAAAGCGCGAGCATATCGCCGGATATTTTATTACTGTTTTGCAAAAGTAAAAAGCTTGTACTAAGCGCTTTTAATTGCAGTGCAATGTAGGGAATGGTTGCCAGTAATGCGATTACAGTAACCATTATTGCTGTAGTTTGACGTTTGCCGTAACGAGCTGAAATAAAGTCAGCAATAGTCGTTATATTTTGTTTTTTACTTACCAGTACCAGCTTACGTAAAAATCCTTGGCCGAATAAAAACAGCAACGCAGGGCCTAATAATATTGGCAAGTAACTCCAACTGCTGGTGGCGGCTGTTCCAACCGAACCGTAATAAGTCCAAGAGGTACAGTAAATCCCGAGTGAGAGTGAATACACAAATGGGTGATGGCTAATACGCTTTGCTAAAGGGGTTGTTTTATCGCCCCAATTGGCAAGCCAAAACAGCACACCTATATAACTTAAAGCAACAATAATGAGTACGGCAGTCATGTTGTTATTAAACCTTATTATTTTAAATAGTCCCTCATCCCTATGAGGGATTAACACAATACCAGAACTGAGGTTAAGTGTGAGGGTTGAATTTAAAATAAAACTTTTATTTTATTTATATCTTATTGAATATTAACAGTAAAAATAAAACACCCTTGAGCATTAGACTAATGTCGCATTAATGACCAACTTATCAATTTAATCATAAAGCCAGCTTACAAAAACAGCCTAAGCAATTGAAATAATATAAAAATATATAAAACACGCTTGAATGATAAATGCAGTTTACGTAAACGTTAACAAGCTGTTACGACTATGGTCTCAATTCAATATGTAACCAGCGTTGCTAAATTGGTAAGCGAAGATAAAAAACCACTCATCGCGATATTGCGGTGCTTAAAGGGGAAAACAAAAATGGCTTTTAAAGATGAAGAACAAGCAAAAGCTTATTGGGCAGAAAACATTTCGCTGTTATTTAAACTGTTAGCAGTGTGGTTTGTCGTGTCTTTTGGTTTTGGCATATTACTGGTTGATGTACTTAATGAAGTACGTTTTTTTGGGTTTAAACTTGGCTTCTGGTTCTCCCAGCAAGGTTCAATTTATACCTTTGTGGCTTTGATTTTTGTGTACGTAGTCAAAATGAATACGTTAGATAAAAAATATGGCGTAGACGAATAGGAGCTAAGCAATGGATGTTCAAACACTCACGTTTTTAATTGTTGGTTTAAGCTTCGCGCTTTATATCGGCATTGCAATTTGGGCCCGAGCGGGTTCAACTAAAGAGTTTTATGTAGCGGGTGGCGGCGTACCTCCCTTAGCTAATGGTATGGCAACCGCTGCCGATTGGATGAGCGCGGCGTCGTTTATTTCAATGGCGGGTATTATTTCGTTTGCGGGTTACGACGGCGGCGTTTACTTAATGGGGTGGACAGGTGGTTATGTATTACTTGCCATGTGTTTAGCGCCTTACTTACGTAAATTCGGCAAGTTTACTGTGCCAGACTTTATTGGCGACCGTTACTACTCACGTACCGCGCGTTTAGTTGCTATTTTTTGTGCCATATTCATTTGTTTTACCTACATTGCAGGGCAAATGCGTGGCGTAGGCGTGGTTTTTTCTCGCTTTTTAGAAGTAGAAATTGAAACCGGTGTATACATAGGTATGGTTATTGTATTCTTTTATGCTGTTTTAGGTGGTATGAAAGGCATTACATATACGCAAGTTGCACAGTATTGTGTGCTGGTATTTGCTTACTTAGTACCGGCTATTTTTATCTCTATGATGATGACAGGTCACTTTTTGCCACAAACTGGTTTTGGTGCCACATTAATTGGCGGAGAAGGTGCTTATGTACTTGATAAGCTAGATGGCATAAGTTCGCAATTGGGCTTTTCTCAGTATACCGAAGGCTCTAAGAGTATGATTGATGTATTTGCTATTACCGGTGCATTAATGGTGGGTACTGCAGGTTTACCACATGTAATTGTTCGCTTTTTCACTGTACCTCGCGTTAAAGATACGCGTATATCAGCGGCATGGACCTTAGTGTTTATTGCTATTGTTTATACTACAGCACCAGCAGTTGCTGCATTTGCTCGCGTAAACATGGTTGATACTATTAACGGTAAAGATGGTAGCGGTACAGAGTATGCACAAGCACCAACGTGGATCAAAAACTGGGAACGTACCGGCTTAATTACTTTTAATGATAAAAATGGTGATGGCAGAATGTTTTACACGGCGGGTAAAATCACCGATCCGAACAGTGCTAACGAAGTAAATGTAGACCGCGACATTATGGTATTAGCAAATCCAGAAATTGCTAATTTACCAGCATGGGTAATTGCACTAGTAGCTGCAGGTGGTATTGCCGCTGCACTGTCTACAACAGCAGGTTTACTACTGGTTATTTCGACCTCCGTTTCGCACGATTTACTCAAGCGAACCCTCAAGCCCGATATTACCGACAAGCAAGAGTTACTTGCAGCGAGGTTGGCAGCCATGGTCGCTATTGTTATCTCCGCGTACTTTGGTATTAACCCGCCTGGATTTGTGGCATCGGTAGTGGCATTTGCATTCGGCTTGGCGGCAGCGAGTTTCTTCCCAGCAATTATTATGGGTATATTCTCTAAAACAATGAACCGAGAGGGCGCAATTGCAGGCATGGTAACGGGTATTGGCTTTACCGCTGCGTATATTATCTTCTTCAAGTTTGTTAGCCCTGAGCTTAACAATCCTGAAAACTGGTTTTTAGGTATTTCGCCTGAAGGTATTGGCTTAGTGGGTATGGTTATTAACTTTGCAGTTGCTGCAATTGTTCTTAAGTTTACCCAAGCGACACCACCAGAAATTCAACAAATGGTAGAAGGTATTCGTAACCCTAAAGGATCTGCAGCAGCGCACGATCACTAGGCAATAATTTATAGGCCAAGTTTAAAATTATAAAGCACCAAAAGCCCGACTTTAGTCGGGCTTTTTATTTGTTTAATAAGTAAGTACATTAGATTGGTACATCACCATTCAAAGAGCGAATACAATGAGTGTAGAACAACAAGAAATAGCCCAGTATGTATGTTTGCAAGCGCCTTTTAGCCTCCTTAATAGCAGTGCATGCGAGTACTTTGTAAATCACCTCGATGTTATTTACCTTACACGTGAAAACCAAACTCAGTGGTTACAAAGTGAAAACCCTAAACTATTTTTAATTCGCTCTGGTTTGTACGACCTAGTTGATGGCAAGGGCGATGTTGTTACGCGCTTAGCGCAAGGTGACTATTTTGGTTTTCCGTCGCTATTAACCGGTGAGGCAATTCAAAATAGGTTAGAAGTACAAAAAGAGGGCATAGTGTATATGCTCTCTCAAACGCATTTTGATTTTTTACGCAGAGAATATAAATCGTTTGAGCAATACTTTGTACGCGCTCACGCTAACCGGTTATTGTCATCGCATTATAAAAGTAAAAACGATAGTTGGTCTGAACGTAAAATATCAGAGCTGATGACCCGCACAGCAATTACACTTTCGCCCGATGCAAGTATTAGGCAAAGCGCTAAAAAAATGAAAGAGCATGGTGTGTCGTCAATAATGATAACGCAGCACGCGCACTTAGTAGGGGTTGTGACTGACCGTGATTTACGCAACCGAGTACTTGCCGACGAGGTAGATCCACAAGACGCAGTAAGCAGTATTATGACCGCCAAACCTAAGTTTATATTTGAAAATAACCGGGTGTTTTCGGCGCTGCACTTAATGCTTAAATACAATATTCACCATTTGCCTGTGCTTGACGAAAACCATAACCCGATAGGGATGATAACCAGCACCGACTTACTGCGCCAACAAAAAAGTGACCCCGTACAGCTTATTGGGCGCATATATAAAGCGCATACTGTTACTGACTTAAAACGCTACGCTAAAGAAATTCCCGAACTTTTGCGTAGTTTTTCGTACAACATTGACGACATATCGTTAATTGGTAAATTACTCAGTGGTTTAACCGATGCGCTTACATCGCGCCTGATTCACTTATTTCAAGAAGAGCATGGCGCAGCGCCAACCAGCTTTAGTTTTATTTGCTTTGGCTCGCAAGCACGCGAAGAACAAACCCTGCATTCAGATCAAGACAACGGCTTATTACTCCCTAACGACTTAACCCCCGAGCAACACGCTTACTTTAAAAGTATGGGGGAGTTTGTATGTGAAAATTTAGTTGAGTGTGGCATTAGGCGTTGCCCAGGTAATATTATGGCAAGCAGTGATGAGTGCCGTATGAGCGTAAACGACTGGAGCGAGCGCTTTTTTAAATGGATAAAAAGCCCCACACCCAATGCAATGCTTAACTGTAAGATATTTTTTGACCTGCGATTTATTGAAGGTTCAAACGCTTTATACACGGCTTTTTGCGAGCAACTAATTCGTATATCGCGTAACGACTTATTCTATGCCGCAATGGCAACCGACATAAGTAGCAACAGCGTGCCAATTGGTTTATTTAATAAATTTAAAACCGAAAAAACAGATCAAAATAATAAATACATAGATTTAAAAAAACGCGGTGTCGTAATTATAAATGACATAGTGCGGTTATACGCTTTAAAAGCGGGTATTAGGCGCGCCAACACACAAGAGCGGTTGGATGCACTACTAAAACATAAACTGATCAGCAAAGAAGATATATACAACCTAAAAGACTGCTGGCGGTTCTTAACGCAGTTGCGCTTGAGTACACAAATAAACGAAGAGGGCTTACCGAGTAATTGTATTAATCCTAATAAATTAAACTCACTAGAGCGCCATCAGCTAAGAGAAGCGTTTTACCTTGTTAAACAAGCGCAGCAAGCCGCCGCGTTTAAGTTTGCTCGCGGCAGTTTATAATGATGGATTACTAACATGGTAAAAAAGCTGCTCACTCGGTATTTAAAGCGCCGTAAATTACTAGGTAAAAATGCCTTACAACAACGTTACTTAGTGATTGATTTAGAGCTAACTGGCCTTGATGCAAAACAGCACGAAATTGTATCGGTAGCGTGGGTGATAATAGATAACCAATGTATAAAAATGAGCGAGTCGCAGCACCTTATAAATAAAGACGTAAAAAGCCTTGAGCAAAGTCCTGTTTTTCATGGGATTAGCGATGATGCTATAGCAAAGGGGCTAAGCCTAAACAGTATATTAATGCAATTAAGTAACCATTTTAGCGACTGTATTTTAGTGTTTCATAATGCCATGCTCGACTGGGGCTTTTTAAAAATAGCGCTTAAAAATGCCAATATAACAATACGGCCTAAACTCATAATCGACACACTGCATATTGAGCAAAAGCGCTTACTCCATCATTCAACTGAAATAAAACAAGATGATTTAACCCTTAATGCTTGCCGCACACGTTATGAGTTACCAAGCTATCATTGCCATCACGCACTGACCGATGCACAAGCCACTGCCGAGTTACTGCTAGCCCAGTGTCATCAAATAAGCCGTGGCAAAGAGTTGCAGTTGAGGTCAATAATTTAACAAAACTACAGCATTTACTAATTATTTTGTTAAGATAAGAATTTTAAAAGGATTTATTATGGTAATTGAAGCCGCCAGTAAGTATTACAACCAGTTAAACAATGACCTTAAAGCAGTTAAAAAGTACATTCACAATAATTTTGGTGTGTTTCTTACTATTCTTTACTTACTGGGTAGTTTATCCGGTGTTGTGTATCTTTACGTTTTACTTAATAACTTCTCGGTTGATGTATTCAACTTCATTGAAATAAGTGACTTTTTACTGGCACTGATTTCAAATCCTTTACTTATTACTCTTTATACTGCGATCATCGTTTTAACAGCAATTTATTTAAATTGGCGCTCAGGACATATGCCAGATCCTAGTAAAACAACCGTTTTAAAAAAACTTTATTATGGCTTTGGTTACCCGTTCTATTTATTAAAACCTAGTTACTCAGTCATGTTATTTTTAGGACTTATAATATCTACATACCCTACTATGTTGGCGCATTCACACAGTAAAGATATAATAAATGAAAGAACAATGAATTATCACTTGTCATTAAATTATCCAATTGCTAAG
The DNA here is from genome assembly GCF_015864495.1 of Pseudoalteromonas sp. SWYJZ98. Lineage (NCBI taxonomy): Bacteria > Pseudomonadati > Pseudomonadota > Gammaproteobacteria > Alteromonadales > Pseudoalteromonadaceae > Pseudoalteromonas > Pseudoalteromonas sp. SWYJZ98. The sequence goes on from NZ_JADYXA010000006.1 coordinate 107,087, forward strand.
AGTAAAGTAACTCAAATTAAAAATGTTCAAATAGTAGCCTCAACAATGGGGAATTTATTTGTTTATGATAATAAACAAGATAAGTTACTTATTATTTCACAAGAAAATATTTCAGCATTAATACCTAACCCACACAAAGAAAAAACGATTAAGCCAGAGGTAAAAGATTAGCTTTAATTAAACATTTGGCAGAAACACGATTGGCTGTTATTTATTAGTATTTACGCATAGCCCAGCATGGAACTTTTTTAGGGACGTAACATGAAACTCATTACCACTATTTTTCTAACCTTATTTCCTCTTATCTCTTTTGCTAATTTAAGCTTACCTACAAATCGTCATATTGCAGTGCAAGGGACTGCTGAGCTATTAGTTGAGCCTGATATGGCTCAAGTTTCGTTTGAAGTATCGAGCACTAAAGATTCGTTGCTTGAGGCTAAACGAGATCTTGATGCACAAATTAACTTGTTACTAGAAGGAGTCGATAAATATGGCTTTGAGCAAGACGATGTTTTTATCTCTGGTTTAAAAAGCAATGTATACAATATTATTGGTACAGAAACGGGGACTGTTTCAGGCGATAAGTACTTAGCACTAAAAACGGTTAAAGTAACAATAAACGATATTAAAAAAATAGATGGTTTTATTGAATTTGCACAAAGCGTAAAAATAAATAATGTTATAGCAATCGAGAGTGTATCTTCAAAAGCAAAGTTGTTAGAGGCGCAGGCAACAAAAGCTGCAGTAGATGATGCAATAGCTAAAGGGAACCTGCTTGCTAAAGCATTTAGCGCTAAACTTGGGAAAGTTTACAGCATCAGTTCGAATTCAAACCGAACGAATTTCGGTGATAATGAAGGCGATGCAAAGCACTCAGTTTTATCGGGCTATACAAATAATTCATACCCCTTCGAACATAAACGGTATGTAGATAAAACAATAAGTACCAATTCAATAATAAGCATCACCTCATCAATAAACGTGGTGTTTGATTTAGAAATAACTAACTAAAATTTTCATTTCAAATACATTTTCATAATGTAAGCTGGCTTTAAGTTTTTGATTAATTTGAAGGTAGCGATACTATGAGCGATGAAAGCAACACATTAAAAGCACAAACCGAGGCAAAAGTAGCCGCAGGGCGAAAAGGTAATCCTGATTTCATGAAAGGTGTTGATGAAACGATTGCACAAGAAAAGCGTTTCAGCAAGGTGCTAATGCACTTGATTTAAGCCAAAGCGCACCAAGTTTTGAGTTACCAAATCAACATGGTCAATCGGTGCAGTTAACCGAGTTACTTGCACACGGACCTGTGGTTATTACTTTTTATCGTGGAAGTTGGTGTCCGTACTGTAATTTACAACTGAAAGCACTGCAGTCACGTTTACCTGAAATTCATGCTTTAGGTGCGCAGCTGGTAGCTATTAGCCCGCAAGTACCCGATGGCTCAATGAGCGAAAGCGATATAAGTAACATGGATTTTTTAGTGCTGAGTGATCAAAATGCCGATGTAGCAGCAAGCTACGGCGTAGCATGGCAAGTGCCCACATTTTTACTCGAGCATATGCGAGTAGACCGAGGCCTAGATTTAGAGTCGGTTAACAATGGCAATAGTAGTGTTTTACCGATCCCTGCCACCTTTGTTTTAGATAAACAAGGTAAAGTGACTTGGCGTTATGTTGATGTTGATTATCGTACTCGTTCTGAGCCAGAAGATATAATTAACGCTTTGAAAAATTTAGTATAAAAAACTTAATTTTAAAAGTCAGACCCCTTGAAGAGCTTGCAATGCCTAAGCTCTTCAACGTTAATTTAAAGTTTCTAATGCTTCCCTCTTATAATCAGATGCAAGGTCGATTACAATACAGACATCTAAAAGGCGTATTGCCTTTATCTGCACGCTAAAAGAGTGGATTTTATATTTCATGGCAATCAAACTTGCAATTAATGGTTTTGGTCGTATTGGTCGAAATATTGTCCGCGCGTTATACGAGTCTGGTTTGAGCGACGATATAAAAATTGTTGCGATTAACGAACTTGCTGATCCTGAAGCTATTGCTCATTTATTAAAATACGACACATCCCACGGTCGTTTTTCTTTTCCTGTAAAACTTGGTGAAGACACCATTAGTGTTGCAGGCGATACCATTGCACTTTTTTGTGAAGAAAACCCAATTGAATTACCTTGGCAAACGCTCGATGTAGACGTTGTACTTGAATGTACGGGTGTTTACCACTCGCGTGAACATGCGCAGTTACATATTACCGCAGGTGCTAAAAAGGTGTTGTTTTCGCATCCGGCTGATAACGATGTTGATGCAACGATTGTGTATGGCATTAACGACGATGAGCTTAAAAACGAGCACACAATTGTGTCTAACGGCTCGTGCACAACTAACTGTGTTGTGCCAGTTATTAAAGTATTAGATGATGCATTTGGTATTGAGTCGGGCGCTATTACAACTATTCATGCGTCGATGAACGATCAACAAGTGATTGATGGTTATCATCATGATTTACGCCGTACTCGTGCTGCAAGCCAATCAATTATTCCAGTTGATACAAAGCTCGCCCGTGGTATAGACCGTATTTTACCTAAATTTAAAGGCCGTTTTGAAGCCATCGCCGTACGTGTACCTACTATAAATGTAACGGCAATGGATTTAAGTGTAACGGTTAATACCGATGTAGATTTAAATGCAGTAAATAATGCACTTAAAGCACAAGCAAAAGACCGCTTAGAAGGTATTTTAAGTTATACCGAAGAGCCGCTTGTATCGGTTGATTTTAATCACGACCCACATTCTTGTATTATTGATGGCACACAAACACGTGTTAGTCACAAACGACTGATAAAGTTATTAGTATGGTGTGATAACGAATGGGGTTTTGCTAATCGTATGCTCGACACAGCGCGTGCTATGATGGCAGTGAATAAGTAATTTATTAATATAATAATTTTAAACGTATTTTTCAGGTTCAGTATCGTTAACTAAGGAGATGTTCATGTCGGTCATAAAAATGGCAGATTTAGATTTAAACGGCAAACGCGTATTAATTCGTGAAGATTTAAATGTACCAGTTAAAGCAGGTAAAGTGACGTCAGATGCGCGTATTCGTGCAGCACTACCTACTATTAAATTAGCGCTTGAGATGGGTGCTAAAGTAATGGTTATGTCACACCTTGGCCGTCCTACGGAAGGGGAATACGATGAAGCGTTTTCGCTTGCACCTGTAGCTAATTACTTAAACGATGCCCTAGAGCAAACTGTACGTTTAGAAAAAGATTATCTAAACGGTGTTGATATTGCTGATAACGAAGTGGTTGTTTTTGAAAATGTGCGCTTTAACAAAGGCGAGAAGAAAAACGACGAAGCGTTATCTAAGCAACTAGCTGCACTGTGTGATGTATATGTAATGGATGCATTTGGTACGGCTCACCGTGCACAAGCATCTACCCATGGCGTTGGCTTATTTGCCGATGTTGCATGTGCAGGTCCGCTGTTATCGGCTGAGCTCGAAGCGTTAGGCAAAGCACTTGATAATCCAGCTCGTCCATTAGTGGCGATTGTTGGTGGTTCTAAAGTATCTACTAAGCTCACCGTTTTAGATTCACTTTCTAAAATTGTTGACCAATTAGTTACCGGCGGCGGTATTGCTAATACTTTTATTGCTGCATCAGGTAGCCCAGTTGGTAAATCGCTTTACGAACCAGATTTAATGGATGAAGCTAACCGCTTATGTGCAGCAGCGATTGCTAATAATGGTGAAATTCCGGTACCGACTGACGTAGTGGTTGGTAATGAGTTTTCTGAATCTGCTGTAGCTACGCTTAAAGATGTAAGCGAAGTAACAAGCGACGATATGATTTTTGATATTGGTCCTGCTACAGCGAGCAAGCTTGCAAAAATTATTGCAAATGCGGGCACTGTTGTATGGAATGGCCCTGTTGGCGTGTTCGAGTTTGACCAATTTGGTAATGGCACACGTGCTATTGCACAAGCAATTGCTAACTCAAATGCGTTTTCAATCGCCGGTGGTGGTGATACCTTAGCCGCAATTGATAAATACGGCATTGCCGATAAAGTATCTTATATTTCTACTGGTGGTGGTGCGTTCTTAGAGTTTTTAGAAGGCAAAAAACTTCCAGCAGTTGAAATGCTAGAGTCGCGCGCTAAGTAATTTTAGTGGCGTAAGGTGAGGGGGTAATAGCCCTCACCGACAATTAATTACTAAATACCTCTCACCCTAATTTAGTCGTTAATTTAGACGGAATATTACTGCAAAGCAGTGGTTTTTCGTGGCGTTGTTATAACGCCAAACTAACACATCCGTTCAAACTAGATGGTAGGGAACTACTGTCGATAAATTGGAGAATACCCAATGGCTTTAATCAGTATGCGACAACTTTTAGATCATGCAGCAGAGCATGGTTACGGCGTACCTGCTTTTAATGTTAACAATCAAGAGCAAATGCGCGCAATAATGGAAGCGGCTGACAAAACAAACAGCCCAGTAATCGTTCAGGGATCAGCTGGTGCACGTGCTTATGCTGGTGCTCCATTTATTCGTCATATGATTTTAGCAGCCGTTGAAGAATGGCCACATATCCCAGTTGTAATGCATCAAGATCACGGCACATCGCCAGGTGTGTGTCAGCGTTCAATTCAGCTTGGTTTTTCATCAGTAATGATGGATGGCTCGTTAATGAGCGACGGAAAAACCCCTTCAAGCTACGAATACAATGTAGAAGTAACGCGCGAAACTGTTGCGATGGCGCATGCCTGTGGCGTATCGGTTGAAGGCGAGCTAGGTGTACTTGGTTCACTTGAAACAGGTGAAGCTGGCGAAGAAGATGGCGTTGGCGCAGAAGGGTTATTAACAACTGATCAAATGCTAACAGACCCTGAAGAAGCGGCTGATTTTGTAAATAAAACACACGTTGATGCACTTGCAATTGCTTGCGGTACTTCACACGGTGCTTATAAATTTACTCGGCCACCAACAGATGACATTTTAGCGATTGATCGCATTAAAGCGATTCATGCCCGTATTCCTAACACGCACTTAGTGATGCATGGCTCATCTTCAGTTCCTCAAGAATGGTTAGAAATTATTAATCAGTACGGTGGCGAAATTCCAGAAACTTATGGTGTGCCAGTTGAGCAGATTGTTGAAGGCATTAAGTTTGGTGTTCGCAAGGTAAATATTGATACCGATTTACGTTTAGCATCTACCGGTGCAATTCGCCGTCATATGGCGCTTAACCCATCTAACTTTGATCCACGTAAATACCTAGCTGAAGCTACAAAAGCAATGACAGAGATTTGCGTTGCACGCTATAACTCGTTTGGTACTTCTGGTCAGGCTAGTAAAATTAAGCCAATTTCACTTGATGAAATGCACCTTAAATACTTAAGCGGCGAACTAGACCCTAAAATTAGATAATAGATCAATTTATAATTGCTTATTTAAGCCAGTAACTTTGTTGCTGGCTTTTTTAATGTCAGCCCTTTTTATATTACAGATTACGGTTTTTTGATCAGATCACTGCATTACCAACGCGGAATTTTGGGATCACGCATTTACTAACACAGCCTTTTTCGGATCATTACTTTACTAAGCCAAATACACTTTAATGCTATATATGGGTTCTGAGATAATTTGATCGTTATTTATTTGTATAAACAATCAACAACTTATGGCTTTGACTAGGTACAACTCTGATCTGAGGGATGATCGGCTTGGTAAAAATCTGATCCTTTATTTGGAGCTTAGTAAAATTTAGATCTATTTTTGAGCGTATTGTTTGTTACACAGGCGGGTTTGTTGATTTTAAAAGGGCTTTAAAGCTACTTTCAAACGATCGATCTGTAAAAATGTCTTGGTTAGTAAAACAATGATCCCAGCTAGTTTAATATTGTTTAGTGGTTTAAATAGCGATACAAAAAAGATAATTTTAAAAAGTTAGCTATTACATAAATTTATCGTAAATCTCTTTTTATTACGTTAAATATTAAAAAGGTTTTAAAAATATGACGTTAATGAGGTTTTTTGTCACTAATTTGTGTTTTTTTTACCACCATTTTAATTTACACGTTACACTTTCATAAAAATGTCATACTTAGTCATAATAATGAAAACTAATTCGATAGCGTAAGAGATAAATTGGAATGTCACGTAAAGTACTAGTCGTAGATGACGAAGCTCCTATCAGGGAGATGTTGGTTTTTGTTTTAGAGCAAAATGGATTTCAAGCAATTGAAGCAGAAGATTACGACTCTGCTATTGCAGCTATGGTTGAACCTTACCCAGATATGGTTTTACTTGATTGGATGTTACCAGGTGGAAGCGGTATTCAAATTGCTAAAAAGTTTAAGCAAAACGAACACACCCGCCAAATCCCAATTATTATGCTTACAGCTCGCGGCGAAGAAGAAGACAAAGTACGCGGCCTTGAAGTAGGTGCAGATGATTACGTCACCAAGCCGTTTTCTCCTAAAGAGCTTATGGCACGTATTAAAGCGGTTATTCGCCGTGTATCGCCAACCTCATTAGAAGAAGCTATTGAAGTACATGGCCTGCGTTTAGACCCTATTTCTCATCGTGTTACCTCAGAAGGAAACGAGCTTGATATGGGGCCAACCGAATTTAGATTACTGCACTTTTTTATGACTCACCCAGAGCGTGTTTATAGCCGTGAACAACTGCTTGATCATGTGTGGGGAACTAACGTTTACGTAGAAGATCGCACTGTTGATGTTCACATTCGTCGCCTGCGTAAAGCAATTGGCCCACTTGGACATGACCGTTTGGTGCAAACAGTACGTGGCGCTGGGTATCGTTTTTCAAGTAAGCTGTGATCAGCTTAAAGCTTAGCTAATGTGTAAAATACGCATGTATTACTACTCTAAGGTAAAGTGAGTGTATGTATCGAGTTGTTAATAAGCAGGCGTTAGTAAAGCGCCTGTTTATCTATTTTTTACCCTTACTATTAATTGGTGTGCTGGTTGGCGCGCCATTTTTGCTTTTATTTTTAGGATCTTTTTCCCTCCTTATTTGGCACTACCATCAACTTTATCGTTTGAGCGATTGGCTACTTAATCAACGCAGCTTTAATCCGCCAGAGGGTGAGGGTGCATGGGAGCAAGTGTTCGAAGGTATTTATCATCTCCAGCATCGTAATCGTAAAAAACGTAATGAGCTTGCAGATTTAATTCGTCGCTTTCGCGATGGGGCTGAAGCGGTACCTGATGCGGTTGTGGTACTGCAAAACGATTTAAGTATTGTGTGGTGTAATCAATTAGCCCTTAAAGTGCTCGGTTTGCAGTGGCCTACGGATCATGGTCAGCGCCTTGATAATTTAATTCGCGAACCGAAGTTTGCTAAATACATGCACAAAGGCGAATTTGATGACGCGCTTGAGCTGGATAACGGTCATAGTATTGAGCAGGTGCTTGAGTTTAGGGTAATGCCGTATGCAAGCACGCAACTTATGGTTGTGGTACGTGATGTAACGCGCTTAAAACAGCTAGAACAAATGCGTAAAGACTTTGTAGCCAATGTGTCGCATGAACTACGTACACCGCTTACCGTGGTTACAGGGTATCTTGAGATGATGGATGGCGACATGATGCCGCCGCCAGCAATGTGGAACAAAGCGCAAAATACTATGCTTGAACAATGTAAGCGCATGGATAGTTTAGTCAGCCAATTATTATCGCTTTCGCGTATTGAAGGTGCACGGCGCCAAGATAACGATAAAGCTATAAATGTGCCGCAATTACTTGGTTATATTCACACTGAAGCAAACTCAATTAATCAAGACAAAGGCCACGAACTTATTTTTGATATTGATAAAACCCTTGATATTAAAGGCTCTGAGGATGAACTGCGTAGTGCGTTTTCTAATTTAGTATTCAACGCGATTCATTACACAAAACCAGGCGGTAAAGTAGAAGTATGCTGGCAGCGCAAAAACAATAAAGCGTGTTTTAGTGTTACCGATAATGGTGATGGTATTGCGCCTGAGCATATTAACCGATTAACTGAGCGTTTTTATCGTGTTGATAAAGCTCGCAGTAGAACAACAGGTGGCTCAGGCTTAGGGCTCGCTATAACAAAACATGTGTTAACTCGCCATGATAGTAAATTAAATATTCGTAGTGAAGTTAACAAAGGATCGTGTTTTTCTTTTGAATTTTCAATAGATAAGATAGTTTCGCTGACTAAATAATTAAGCTAATAGGTCAAGTCATAAAAGTGTCATTTAAGAGTAATGTAACTGTCATGTACTCACTTTAGAGTGGGCAGCAGTTAGAAAATGGAACGAACAAACCGGAGAACTCTACATGAAATTTAAAAACTTAGTTGCCGCAATGGGTGTGGCTGTTACAACTTTCGTATCTGCACAAGCAGTTGCTCTAGACCAAAATATTCCTGAGTATCAAAAAATTAGTGGTGTTTCAGGCAACTTTTCATCAGTAGGTTCTGACACTTTAGCCAACATGATGACGTTTTGGGCTGAAGAGTACAAACGTATTTACCCAAATGTAAATATTCAGATTCAAGCAGCAGGTTCTTCTACTGCTCCACCGGCACTTACCGAAGGTACAGCTAACCTGGGTCCAATGAGCCGTAAAATGAAATCTAAAGAAATCGAAGCGTTCGAAAAACGTTACGGTTATAAGCCAACAGAAGTTCGCGTAGCTATTGATGCACTTGCTGTATTTGTACATAAAGATAACCCAATTGAAGGTCTTCGTATTGACCAAGTAGATGCTATATTTTCATCTACTCGTAAATGTGGCGCACCTGAGCAAGTTAACCGTTGGAGCGATGTTGGTCTAACAGGTGATTGGGCAGCTAAAGATGTGCAACTTTACGGACGCAACTCAGTATCAGGTACGTATGGTTACTTTAAAAAGAAAGCACTTTGTAAAGGTGATTTCCGTAATAACGTAAATGAGCAACCGGGTTCTGCATCAGTAGTACAGTCAATTTCATCTTCATTAAATGCAATTGGTTACTCAGGTATAGGTTATAAAACATCAGGCGTACGTACAGTACCGCTAGCTAAAAAAGGCGATAACTTTGTTGATGCAACACTTGATAACGTTGCACAAGGCAAATATCCATTATCTCGCTTTTTATACCTTTACGTGAATAAGCACCCAAACAAGCCGTTGTCTCCAATGGAAGCGCAATTCTTAAAAATGGTACTTTCAAAAGATGGTCAGCAAATTGTAGAAAAAGATGGTTATGTACCACTTTCTGCAAAGCTAGTAAAAACAGAACTTAAAAAGCTTGGTTTGAACTAATACCAATTGCATTAAATTAGTGAGTTATTATAGCGATAAGAAAATAGCGCAATAACAAGGCTAAAATTATGATACATAGTTGTTCTATATAAATAATTTTTAACGTAGTTAGTGAGTTATTTAATACGCTAGGATGGTCATGTTTTTAATAAAATTGGTATGATAAACTATAAGCAATAAAAAACCGCTCATTGAGCGGTTTTTTTGTGCCTAAAACTAAAAACTTTTAGGAATTAAATATTACCTAATTTTTCGGCTTGTGCTTTACATTGATTATAGCTCTCAACACATTTTCCAGAGCATACTTGTTGCTTTAAGCCTTCAGCAGTTGTTTGCTGTTCACAACTAGTTTCACACTGGTAGTTTTGTTGAGCACACTGATTCATTTCAGGGTTTTCAACTTGGTTTTGACAACCTGCCAATAGTGCAAAAGTAAGGGCGACTACGCTTGTTTTTATTAAAGTGTGCATGCTTCTTATCCTTAAAATGGAGTCGCAATAATATTAAATTTCGACTTGGATATTGTCGATCAATCTAACACCACCAAAATAGGCTGCGGCTAAAATAACAAATTGAGTATCTTCGATTGTAGCAGTTTTTAATGTATCTCGTTGAGCAATCTCAAAATAGTCTGGTTTTAGGCCTGCTTGCTCTAAACTTTGTTTAGCTAAGCTTTCAAGTTTTACGAAGTCTTTTTCGCCACTTTTAAGTTGCTCAGCGCACGTATTAAGCGCTTTAAATAATACGGTTGCAGTCGCTTTTTGATCATCAGATAAGTAACCATTACGTGAGCTCATAGCAAGGCCAGAAACTTCTCGCATTGTAGGTACACCAATAACTTCAACCGGAATTGATAAGTCGCGTGCCATGGTTTTAATTACTTGTAGTTGCTGAAAATCTTTTTCACCAAAGCAGGCGTAATCTGGTTGAACTAAGTTAAATAACTTAGTTACGATTGTTGCAACGCCTCTAAAGTGACCTGGACGTGAGCCACCGCAATAGCCTAATGAAATGTCAGGTACATCTACAAAGCTTTGTGCACCTAGTCCGTTAGGATAGATTGTTTCTACGCTTGGGGTAAATACAATATCAGTGCCTAGTTCAGCAAGGCCTTGTTTGTCTTCGTTTAGCGTACGAGGATAGTTATCTAAATCTTCGTTAGCGCCAAATTGCATTGGGTTTACAAAAATACTTACAACGACTTTGTCGGCCAAGTTTTTTGCTTTTTCTACTAGCGAAAAATGCCCACGGTGCAAGTTGCCCATTGTTGGCACAAGCGCCACGCTAAGACCTGCTTGGCGCCATGCTTTAATTTGACTACGTAACGATCTGATTTCAGTTATTGATTGCATTATTTAAACTCATGTTCAGCGCTTGGAAATGCGCCACTTTTAACATCTGTACAATACTTTTGAACGGCAGCAGGCATATTGCCTGTTTCGAGCAAAAAGTTTTTAGAAAATTTAGGAATGTAACCTGCCGAAATACCAACCAGGTCATGCATTACCAGTATTTGGCCGTCAGTTAAGCTGCCAGCACCAATACCAATAGTTGGGATACTTAGAGCGTCTGTAATGCGTTTTGCCAGGGCACTTGGAATACACTCAAGTACTAATAATTGCGCGCCAGCAGCTTCAAGTGCTTTCGCATCATCAATCATTTTTTGTGCTTTATCTTCTTCGCGACCTTGTATTTTAAAGCCACCAAATACATGAACTGACTGTGGTGTAAGGCCTAAATGCCCGCAAACTGGGATACCTTGTTGAGTGAGTGCTTTAATGCTCTCGTAAAGCCACTCTCCGCCTTCAAGTTTAATCATGTTTGCGCCAGCGCGCATAAGCTCAGCTGCATTTTTACAGGTATCACTAACGCTTGAGTAGGTCATAAAAGGTAAGTCAGCAATTACAAATAATTCGCGGCTACCAGCGCGTACACAGCGGGTATGATATGCAATATCTTGATTTGTTACGCCAAGGGTGTCATCGCCGCCTTGTAGTACCATGCCCAATGAGTCGCCCACTAAAATAACTTCAACGCCGTTATCATGAAATAACTTTGCAAAACTAGCGTCGTAGGCTGTTAATGCAGTAATTTTGTTATTTTCTGCTTTCATTTTATTTAAAGTAGAAACGGTTATTTTAGACATAATATCCTCGCAGGCAAAAGCCTAGGTTAATTACAGAGGTAATTGTTGTAAGTCGTTGAGCGGTAAGTTATTTGCAATGGTTTTTAATGCAATGCCGCTAGGTAAAATAAGTTCAGGTGCAAGCTCTAATAGTGGGTAAACCACAAACTCGCGATCACTCAAACCATAATGAGGCACGGTTAAGCGCGCCGTATTTATAATTTGATCATCAAATAATAGGGTATCGATATCAAGTGTGCGTGGACCCCAACGCTCAGCTTTTCTTACTCGACCATGCTCAAGCTCAATACTTTGTGTTAAATCAAGTAATTGCTCTGGATCAAGGGTCGTTTTAATACAGGCTACGGCATTGATATAGTCTGGTTGATCTTGTGGGCCCATAGGCTTACTTGCATAGTAATGCGATACGTTTACAAATTCACAATTAGGCAGCTTTTTAAGCGCAATTATCGCGTTATCAAGCTGCTCTTTTGGTGAGTTTAGGTTGGCACCTAAACCCAAATAAACACAATGCATGTTATTACTCAGTTGGCTTTTTAGTAGGACGACGGCGCTTTCGCGGCTTAGGACCACCTTGATGGCCTAAGCTTTTAACCATCTCTTTTTGGCCGTTTATATCTTTACTTAAGTATTGTGTCCACCACTGAGCAAGCTCTGTATGCTGAGTTTCGCCTGCATCTACGCGTAATAATAAAAAGTCGTAAGCGGCTTTAAAGCGAGGCTGTTGCGTTAGCCTGTATGCACGTTGGCCAGCACGTTTATCTAAGCGGTGCTGAATATGCCAAATATCGCGAGCACCTAAAGTAAAGCGCTTAGGAACAGCTATATGCTGTGAATTATCGCTTAGTACTTTATTCATTGCTTGTGCGAAAGCATCGTATTCAGATAATTGCTCTTGGCTTTGAATTTTTTTAGTGCGCTCAAGCAGTGGGAACCAAAGTAGGGCTGCAAAAATAAACGCCGGTGTTACTTTTTTATCGGCATTAATACGCTTGTCGGTATTTTGAAACATTTGCTGAATAAGCGTGTGCTCTAAGCCACTTGGGTTTTTATCTAAAATTTTATCAAGTTCAGGAAAAAGTGAGCGGAATAAGCCGTATTTACGCAGCATTAAAAAGTTAGCTTCGGCCTTGCCGTTTAAAAACAGTTTAAGAATTTCTTCAAATAAACGAGCTGGCGGAATGTTATCAAGCAAGCTTGCAAGCTCGCTAATTGGCTTTTCACTTTTAGGCGCAATGCTCATATCAAGCTTAGTGGCAAAACGTACTGCACGTAACATACGAACAGGGTCTTCGCGGTAACGCGTTTCAGGATCGCCAATAAGCTCGATTTGTTTAGCTTTAATTGCCGCTAAGCCGTTGGCGTAATCGTGAATACTAAAATCTTTAATTGAGTAATAAAGTGCGTTGATTGAAAAGTCGCGGCGCTCTGCATCTTCTTCAATACTGCCAAATACGTTATCACGTAGTAGTTGACCTTCATTGCTTGATTGGCTTATTTGATTTTTGTCTTCTTGCGCTTCGTGGTGGCCACGCATTGTTGCCACTTCGATAATTTCACGGCCAAATACAATGTGTGCTAGACGAAAGCGACGACCTATCAGGCGACAGTTTCTAAATAGTTTTTTTACCTGATCTGGAGTTGCATTAGTAACTACGTCAAAATCTTTTGGCTGTTGGCCTAACAATATATCGCGAATACAACCACCAACAAGGTAGGCATCGTAGCCACCGTCTTTTAAGCGGTATAATACTTTGATTGCATTTGGGCTAAATTGTTTGCGAGAAATACCATGCTCACCACGAGTGACAACAATAGGTTCACTGCTTACAGAAGCGCTTTGTGCACTTGTATTCGGGCCGATTATTTGTCGACAAAATTGAAAAAGCTTGGAAATAATAGTCTGTCTCCTAGAAGGTGTGATTGACTCTGCATCGCAATCAAAAGTTACAGCAAATAGGGCGGTTATAACCCAGTACAAGCTGTTTGACGTAATTAGCATATATTTAGGCGGCTATCATATACCAGCAGGGTTTAAAAATTAAGTTGATGTGTTGAAATTAAGCCGTTTTTAGCTATTTTATTTACTTAAATGTGTAAATTGGACTTTCTGGCTATGTGGATGTTGAGAAATTTGTATTTCGGATACTTGGGGGACCTGTTTTAAGCTAAAGTTTTTAATTCCCCAATCGATTAATTGTTCTATATTTAAGTCGCTTAAATCAGCTATAACAGGTAGCCCTAAAAATTCAAAAGCGCTAAGTAAAGCAGGCTTTGGATTTTGTTTACAAATGGCGGGGGCATAATTTTGTTTAGATAGTTTAAAACCGGGTTTGGCAACCGCTAAAGGTAAATGAGCAAATTCAGGTACGGGGCTGTCGAGTTGTTTAAACAAACTAATTTGCCGAGCTGTTGGTTCAATTAAATCTGCGCCTCTTACGATTCGATTTATCCTTTGATCGATATCATCGACGACCACAACAAGTTGATATGCAAATAAACCGTCACTGCGTTTAATTAAGTAATCTTCGTGGGATAATGCACTATTTACAGATATATCACCTTGAATTAAATCACTAAATTGGGTCGTTGGATGTTGCTGAACTAAACGAAGTGCGCCGGATTGAGTATGATGATTAAGTGCTTTGCAATGCCCCTGATAAATACCGCCAATAGCTTTTATTTGCTTGCGAGTACAGGTGCAGCCATAAACAAGGTTTTGCTCTAAAAGTGAGTGGGTAATATCTTGATATAAAGACAGACGCTGCGTTTGATATACAACAGGTTCATCCCAGTAAAGGGCGTAGGCTTGTAAGGTATTTAGAATATCGGAGTCGGCGTTTTTAACCACGCGCGTAGTGTCAATGTCTTCTATACGAACTAACCATTTTCCTTGATTAGCTTTTGCATCTAGATAACTACCCACAGCCGCTACAAGTGAGCCAAAATGTAATGGCCCAGAAGGAGACGGTGCAAAACGACCGCGATATTTACGCATAGGCGCAGTAACGGCTGTAGGAGACATAACTAACTAATAAGTTTTAATTAGCCGCGTCCAGATTGCTTTTCTTTGATTTCTGCAAGTGTTTTACAGTCTACGCATAAATCGGCAGTAGGACGTGCTTCTAAGCGACGTATGCCAATTTCGATGCCACAAGACTCACAAAAGCCAAAATCATCTTCTTTAATCAAATTAATTGTTTTTTCAATTTTTTTGATTAATTTACGTTCGCGGTCACGAGTACGAAGTTCTAAAGAGAATTCTTCTTCTTGTGCAGCGCGGTCAACTGGGTCAGGAAAGTTAGCAGCTTCGTCTTGCATGTGCGATTTAGTACGATCAACTTCGTTACGTAAATCGTTACGCCAAGTCTCTAAAATTGCTCTAAAATGAGCACGTTGTGCATCATTCATGTACTCTTCGCCTGGTTTTTCTTGGTATGGTTCTAAACCGGCTTGAGCCAATAAACCATGTTTCTTTTGGTCTGGCATAACTCTCTCCTAAATCCTTAATTTAATGCCTCAGCATTAGCCGGCGGTATAAATAACAGAATCTTATATCCTAGGCAAATTTATTTTTAATTAATCGAATTAGCTTCAACCATGCTTACTGAGTAAAAAGTGTATTAATAGTTTATTTACACTTTTAATTAATTCACATATTCGCTTTCTAAAACTTGCCTTGTTATATGGGCAAAAGCTTTAAAAACAAGTTAATTTTTATAATTCACTTTTTACCACTTTCTATAATTAGGGTGCTTTGTAAATTACGCTTAGTTCAATCCCTTGGTTTATTACACTATTCTATAAATGCTATTCTTTTATGAAGTAAGACTCCATTAGCTGAAATTTTGGCTTTGTATGCTAATACTTCAACACCGGCTATTATTGCTTGGTTTAATAACGTGGCGTATTTTTTATCAATATGCGCAGCTGCACTTACGGTATTTATTCCTTCATGTAAAACAGCGAACAGTAATACTGCTCGGTGGCCTTGTTCGATCATTTCTATTAGTTCGCGGATATGTTTTTGTCCACGCAGTGTTTGCGCATCAGGAAAGTAGCCTTGCCCGCTTTGTGGTGCATCTTCGCTTAATAATGTGACTGACTTAACTTCTACATAGCAATTGGGCTTATTTTCGTCTGTGAGTAAAAAGTCGATACGACTGTTTTCGCTGCCGTACTTAACTTCGCTTTGCAATTGACTGTAGTCGAGTAGCTCGCTTATGACATTATTGTTTATTGCTTCTTCTACTACTTTATTAGCCACCGCTGTATTTACACAAATAAGCTGCGATAAGTTATTTTGCGTAAGCTCTAATGAATGCGGGTATTTTCGTTTTGCGTTATCGCTTGTTGAATAAAAAGCAGTAAAGCCTGGCTCAGCGCATCCCGTCATTTTACCTGTATTTGCACAATGTGCGGTAAATTCGCTGCCATCACTTAATTGTAAATCAGCTAAAAAGCGTTTGTAGCGCTTTAATAATATGGCTGGTTGCAGCGCTGGCGTGTACTTCATAATAACTTCCAAAGCGTAAACACTGCTCAGCAGTGTGATTTATGTTATTTATCTCAAGCTGTTGGGAACTTAAGCGCTCTATAGTAAACTCGGTGGCACATTTAAGTGCAAGGGAATTCTAACATGAGTGAAAAATTTGTTGTTCAACTAAGCGAACAAGCAGCAGCGAGTCATTGGGGCGATAATGCGTCATTGTCTTTTAACGAGCGCGGTGCAACTGTTCATTTATCAGAGCAAGACACATTAAAAAATGTTCAAAAAGCAGGCCGTACTATTGCAAGCCAAGGCGTTAAAAATGTTGAATTAGCAGGTGATACTTGGTGTACAGAAAGCCAGTGGGCTTTTTACCAAGGCTTTGTAACACCAAAATCATTAAACGGTGTTGAGTTTGTTGATAACGCACAATCAGATATTAAAGAACTTGCTCACTTAAAAACGTCAGCAATTTGGGCACGTGAAATGGTTAACGGTACTGCCGATGACATTTACCCAGAAAGCCTAGCTGAAAAAGCAGCTGAGTTTATTCAATCATTAGCGCCTGAACACGTAAGTTACCAAATTATTAAAGGTGATGCGTTACTAGAACAACAGTGGATTGGTATTCATGCAGTTGGTCGCGGTAGTGTTCGCCCACCAGTATTGCTTGAGCTTGATTACAACCCAACAGGCGACGAAAATGCACCAGTAAGTGCTGCGCTTGTTGGTAAAGGTATTACGTTTGACTCAGGTGGTTACTCAATTAAATCAAGCGAAGGTATGCTTGGTATGAAGTGCGACATGGGCGGCGCTGCAACAGTAACAGCAGGTTTAGCATTGGCTATTAACCGTGGTATTGAAAAACGTATTAAGCTGTTTTTATGTTGTGCTGAGAACTTAATTTCGGGTCATGCATACAAATTAGGTGACATTCTTACTTACAAAAATGGCACAACAGTTGAAATTGTAAACACGGATGCTGAAGGTCGCTTAGTACTTGCTGATGGCTTAATGGCAGCAGGAGAGACTGGCGCTCCACTTATCATTGATGCAGCAACACTAACTGGAGCAGCGCTTGTTGCTGTTGGCCAAGAGTACAATGCATTATTTGCACTTGATAAAGAACTTGCACGTGAAGTTGAAAGTTTTGCATCTCAAGAAATGGAAGCTGCTTGGCCACTTCCTCTTGAAAAATGGCATCAACAAAACTGCCCATCTCCTTATGCTGATACAGCAAATAGCCGTGCACAAAAGGGTGGCGGTTACGGTGGTGCATCGAATGCTGCAGGCTTTTTATCACGCTTTGTGCCAAACGATGGCAAAGGCTGGGTGCACATAGACTTAGCTGCTGCTTTTAACATGGGCAGTACAAGCCAATGGGCAGCGGGCGCAACAACTCAAGGTATGCGTACGGTTGCTCGTACCCTACAAGAAAAAGCATAATATTTACTAAATTATGCTTTTTACACTAAAAATAGGCACCTTTGGGTGCCTATTTTTTAATTTACAGGCAAGCAATTTTATTTCATTTGCGGTAAAATCCGTCGCCAATACCTGTTTGAGTTTAATTTTTGCTTAACTCTAAGCTGCGCTCAAATCTTATATCCACCACTGGGGTTTCTAATTATGTCAGATAAGTGCTACATCACAGCTCAACAGCTGCTTGAAGATTCGTTCCGCGTAGCGGCACAAGTATACCAAGATGGCTTTCGTCCTGATTTTATTATTGGTATTTGGCGAGGTGGTGCACCGATCGGTATTGCTGTTCAAGAATATTACGATTATAAAGGCATTGAGACTGACCACATTGCAGTGCGTACATCGTCTTATTACGGTATTGGTAAACAATCTAAAGAAATTAAAGTCCACGGTTTGCATTACATTGTTGAGAACGCAAATGCAGGCGACTCATTATTAATTGTTGATGATGTATTTGACTCTGGTCGTAGTATTGTTGCATTAAAAGAAAAGCTTTCAGAGCTTATGCGCTTAAACTTGCCACGTGATATTCGTATTGCATGTCCGTACTACAAGCCAAAAAACTCAAAAGTAGACACTGTTCCAGATTATTATATTCATGAGTCTGAAGAGTGGTTAGTGTTCCCGCATGAACTATCGGGTTTAACACCGGATGAAATTATTGCAGGTAAATCTGATCTTGTGAAAATTCATGACATTTTGCTAGAGAAGTAATCAGTAATTTGTATAAATAAAAAAAGGCCGTTAAGGCCTTTTTTTATGGGTAAATTTTAAATAACTTAAAGTTGAGCAAAGCTATCTACGTATTCACTTAGCTTTGGTATATCGACTGCTTGTAAGCCATCGTTACTTCTAAGTACCAAGCCTTTTTCGACAAGTTCTGTAACAACACGTCTGTAAGCTCGCTCAGTGGTAGCAAAGCGTTCGGCTTCAGCATTTACAGTTGGATAGGCTCTAAGTAGCGTAGGGTTGTTGTTCTCGGCCCTTAGTAAGCAATCTTTGGCTATGTTGTAGCTCAATGGTAGTAGTAGCTTATCTAAATTGATTTTTTGGTTTTCCTGAAATTTAGCCGCAATAGTTTGTGCGGTGTATAAACTCAGTTCTGGTTTTTCAAGCAGCAGAGCACGCCAATGTCTTAATTCAATAAGATTATAAGTTACATCGCTAAAGCACGTTACCGTATAAATACACGGATTATTATTTAGCGCTTCTATTTCACCAATAAGGGTGTTGTTACAATCCAATTGTCCTAACAGCAGGCGTCGTCCATTACCTACGTCGTAACTAAACGACACAGTGCCACTGCGTACAAGCACAAGCTTGCTTAAAGGCTGATCTTGATGGATCAGAACTTCTTTTTTTGATTGTTGATAGCTACTACCGGCAAAGGTTAAAAGCTGATCAACAAGGTAACTAGAAAAATGGTATTGAAACATCAATGTGCTCTTCGGACATTTGTCCTATTTATTACATCTTAATGACGTTAGCATTAAGACACTAAGAATTTACGCTAACTTGCTACTAATATTATTAGCTTTGCTAATAATATTATTTTACCTTCATTTCCCGTGTAATGATTTAAGTATTTGCTGGTGTTTTCCGGCAAACTTTTTCAGGTTTTTAAGCAAGTTAGCTTTTTTATTTTGTTGTAACTTTGCAATACTTATAAGTGCCATAAGTTAGCAGTACATGTAATGCTAACCTAAAGGCTAGGAGAGAACAATTGAGTTGGGAATATTTAGGCTATATTGCAACAGCTTTATTGGTTGCATCGTTAACAATGACAGATGTAGTAAAACTGCGTTGGTACAACATGTTTGGTTGTATTGTATTTACTGCATACGGTGTTGCCATTGGCGCAGTACCTGTTATTTTTACCAACGGCTTATTGTCGCTTGTAAATTTATACCACATTATAAAAATATATCGCCAACCTAAAGTTGAAGACGCTAAAAGCTAAAATAAGTTATCTGCATAAATAAGTTAATGATTTCAATTAAAATCAAAACTTCAGTTTTTGTGCAGTCCAGCTTGAAGCGCATATAGATAATCTCATATCACTCTACATAACTTTCCTTTGAACCTTGCTGTAATCTCTTACTTGAGAGATGATTACCTTAGGTTTTAATACGCCGAACGTTAGCTAAATTCTTTTCGCGGATAACAAATATATAAATAAGCGCTTCTAAAAATTCCATTAAAAAATCCGATAGCAGTAAACTGCTATCGGATTTTTTTATCTGTTATACCAACCTACTTATATATGAATCTATTTAATGCTTCAAAGCGCTTAAATATTTATGTAGGTTGTGGTATTTACGCTTTTTCTAAATCTTCAACGTCACCTAAGCCAGCAGTTAGTTCTTCAAGTAATTGCTTTATTTCCTCAGAAGCTAAAATAAAGTCAGCATCAAGTTTTAAAGCCATATCTTCTTTAGGAATATCTGCGTTCTCTTCTTTTAGAGTTTCAGAGTAGCTTAAACGCTTGATAGAGCCATCGTTTTGCAACATAAACTTGAGGCGTTCTTGCCAATCAAGTGCCAGTTTAGTTACGCGTTTACCACTTTCTAAGTGCGATTTAACCTCATCACATGCCAGATCATGGCCTTTTAGTTTTACTTGTGCACCGCTGTCGTCAGCTTCTTCAAGCTCAGCGTCAGAGCCAATAGCAAAACCTTCTGGTGTACTAAAGTTAGTTAACCAATCAGTTAAGAATACATCTAGGTCGTAGTTAGCAAACGCAGGTACAACTGGGAGCGTTCCTAACGATTTACGAAGTAGTGCCAGTAGCTCTTCAGCTTTATTAAAGCTGCCACTATTTACAACCACCCAGCCATTTTCTTGGTCAATAAAGGCAAATTGTAAGCTCGACTTTTTAAATGCCTGGGGTAGAAGAGTATGAAGAATGTTTTCTTTTAATTCGTCTTTTTCTTTCTTTTTAACAGGGCGGTTTTCTTCGGCTTCTATCTGATCAATTTTCTCAGCAACTAGTTCGTTGATAACAGAAGCTGGGAGTACTTTTTCTTCACGTTTTGCGCAAACTAAAATACTTTTTTGAGAAAAATGCGATAGTGTTTCGCCATGCTTTCCAAACGCTTTCGTCCAACCAAATGTTGCAAGCTCTTGACCAGTACATGGGCGAAATAAATCTTGCTCTAATGCTTTATCAAAATCTTCTTGGGTGTATGAAACGTCTTGCTTAAAGCGGTAACAAATAAGGTTACTAAACCACATAGGGGAATTGATCCATTTGAAAAATTTGTCCAATCATAGCAATAAAAACAGCATCTCGAAATGACTGATTTGTTACTAGGGCGTGTTGAACTTTATGGATTGAAATTTGTTCAATCCAAGGAAGATTAAATCGCGGCGCGAGGTTTGTAACCTAGCGGGCTCGGTAACTGCTCCTGCGTTACCCTACTGGCTTACATCCATATAAGAATAAGTAAAAACCGAGCAAAGCTTCCGCGTCCTGCTCACGCGCCTTACCTACATCCATGTAGGCAACAAAGAGTTAATCGTCCCTAGATCGAGCTCAAAGGGCTGCGCATGTTTGGTATTTATGCTGCGTTATCGCCTATTTATGGGGAATAACCACACTACATAGGCTCTGCCTTGCCTAAAAACCAAACATGTTGCTGTAAATTCAACCACCAAAGATCAACGCGCCCTAATAATTTAATGCATATACTTTTTTTTATTCATATTTATCAAAAATAGGCATTGGCTTAGCCATGTTCTTTGGAAATTGAATATAGTAACGCAGACCTTTGCCTGGTTCACTCGTTGCATCAATAGATCCACTAAGGGTTTGTTTAACTAAATTAAACATTATATGGGTACCTAATCCGCTTCCGCCCTCATCGCGTTTAGTCGTAAAGAATGGGTCAAACAATTTTTTCAATTGCTCACTGGTAACTCCGTTACCGTCATCTTTGTAATCAATCGTTAAGTTAGTGTCATCTGCGCTTATTTTGATATCCATCACACCGTTGCTTTTACCTTCAAAGCCATGAATGAGTGAATTCATAATTAAGTTAGTAAAAATTTGGCTGATGGCGCCTGCCGGTAAATTTAAAACTAAATCATCAGGGCATTCTAATTTTATTGTATGGGATGTCTTTTTTAGTTTTGGATGCAGTGAGCGTATTACTTCGTTAGTGTAATCTTTAAAGTTAATAGTTCTTACAGCTTCACTGGCCTGATCGACCGCTATTTGCTTAAAGCTAGCAATAAGCTCTGAGGCTCTATCTAAGTTAGTGGTTAACAAACTTGTACTTTGTTTTGCTTCGTTAATAAATTCTTCTAGTGCTTTTGGTGAAAGTGTTTTTTCACTGTAAGCAATTTCGAGTTTACTTAAGCGTTCTTGCAAAAACGATATTGCCGTTACACCTATACCAATAGGGGTGTTTATATCATGTGTAATACCCGCCACAAGTCCGCCTAGTGCGGCCATCTTCTCTGTGCCTAATAAACGTTCCTGTGCAAGGCTTAACTCTTCTATATAACGCTGAGATTCAGTTTGTTTTGTAATTAGCTCTTGCTCTGTGCTGCGGCGTAAATCTATTTCTTCAGTGAGCACAATTTTTTGCTTTTCAAGTTCGTATTTTTGCTGTTGTAATTCCATCATTGCTTGGCTTAAGTTTGATGTTTTACGGGCTACGTCTTGCTCTAGTTGTATGTTGTGATGATCGAGCTTTTCGTTACTAATAATGAGTTCTTTTTGGGTGTGCTCAAGCTCTTTTCTGTACTGAACCACTTTATCTATTAGTTTGTTAAACGACTGCTCCATTACTTTTAGTTCGTTATGCTCCTCTGTTTCTATTTCTATGTGCTGTCCTTCTAGCTCATCTAATTCTAGGTTTTCTAGTTGCTCAGTAAGCTCAGCTAAGGGATCTGTAAGAAGCTTTCTAAATGCCATTAAAAATAAAATGATTAAAAAGGTGGTTTTAATCATCGCATTACCAATCAAAAAGTAGATTGATACCATAATTCGGCTGAAAACAACTTCTCGGCTAGAGAACAAGGTAACGTCGCCCACTTGGGTAGCACGGCCAGAAAATTCAAAAATAAGTGGAAAGGTGTAACCAAACAGACCGGATTTCGCGTCTTCTAAAATAGCTTCTTCTTGTACTAACTGTTGGTTATATAGCTTATGTATGTCGAGCGAGCGCCCTAACTGTGAAATAATTTCGCCGCTGTCATCTCGAACAATAATCCCTTCAATCATGGGAATGGCGAGTAAACCTTCTGCTGTTGTAATTGTTTGCTTGGTATTAAGCTCCCAAATTGCACGTGTTAAGCTACGACTAAAGGTTTTTTGTAATGTACTTAATTCATCACGTATATAGTCTTTAGTATTGAGATATTCAGCAAGCACCTGTCCGCAAGTCACTACGAAGGTAAGCAAAAAATAAACGGATAAAACGCTTGTTAGTAGCTTCTTAGAAAGGCTTTTTTGTAACATGAGTGACTTGTTCATCCTTTGTTATTTTTGTAACGTTACTATTGTAATTTAAAAGTTAGTCAATAAACCTCTAAAAATAAATAAAAAAGTTAAAATTTAATAAGATAAATCTAATTAAATAGGTATGTAGTATTAATGTAATTAAATTCAGCTATGAATTAGTAAATTTGTTAGACGTTAAGTTTTGTAAGTTTGATTAGAATTTAGTTTCGTTAATCATATTTAAATGAATTAATTCTATATTTATCATTGCATTGAATTATTAATGCGCTAAGTATTTAGATGCGTGTTAAAGTGTCTTGAGTGCAAAGGAAGATGGTCTTTTAATAACTTTGATGGTTGTGTAGTAGTAAACATGATGAAATTTTCGATATTAGTCTGTGATGATTCTGCTGTTGCTCGTAAACAAGTCGTGCGGTGTTTAAATGAGTGTA
This sequence comes from Pseudoalteromonas sp. SWYJZ98, assembly GCF_015864495.1. Taxonomy (NCBI): domain Bacteria; kingdom Pseudomonadati; phylum Pseudomonadota; class Gammaproteobacteria; order Alteromonadales; family Pseudoalteromonadaceae; genus Pseudoalteromonas; species Pseudoalteromonas sp. SWYJZ98. The sequence goes on from NZ_JADYXA010000006.1 coordinate 130,425, forward strand.
TAGATGCAGATATACAACAAGCTATAAATGGAGCAAACGCCCTCGATCTTTTAAGAGCACAAAACTTTGATTTACTGTGCCTAGACCTCACCATGCCAGAGGTTGATGGTATACAAGTACTTGAAACTATAAAAATAGAAAAAATAGAGTGCTTTGTGTTGGTTATTTCTGCTGATATACAGGAGAAAATGAAGCAACGAGTCGCCCAACTTGGCGCAATTGATTTTATTGATAAACCTATTAACAAATCAAGCTTAAATAAAATATTGCATAAATTTGGCATTCATTAGGTTTTTTCATGTTAAAAAAGGCTGTTTTATCTTTTAATTTAGGGTTGACAGCATAGCCTTTGTTAAGGCAGTCTTAACATATGAAAACAATTAATCGCGTACTGACCATTATTATTACAACCATCATTCTTACTGGATAGTGGCATAGGTCGGTGCAACAAATTTAAAGGCCTGTGTTCACTTAGAACACAGGCCTTTTTTCGTTTTATGGGATGAGGAACATAAACAATGCGAGTTTTAAAATTTGGTGGGTCTTCACTTGCCGATTATGCATGCTTACAACAGGTAGCTCAGTTAGTTAAAGCACAGTTAAAAGATGAAATGTTATTGGTGCTTTCTGCTCCAGGTGGAATGACCGATTCGCTAGTTGCACTCGCAAGTGCCGCAGAGCAAGGCTTAGATTTTTCGCAGCAATGGCAAGCATTAGCGAGTCGCTGTGAAGGCCTAAAAGCTGACGTTGAAAAAAGTGGCGTAGTAGTTACAATCTGGCCAGATCTAAGGGAACTTAAAAATAAACTAGATGGCGTGTCGCTTATACAGTGTTGCCCTGATCAAGTTCGCGCATTTGTAATTAGCTTTGGAGAGCGCGTTAGCGTTTCTTTAATGCAGGCTTTATTGAACTCGCACGATGCAAGATACTTAGAAGCAACAAGCTGTATCGCCTCAACTGGTGGTTATATCGACGCCGAGGCTGATTTAGTAACAAGTAAAGCGCGCTTTCAAGCTGTGCTTAAAGAAAATCCTGCAACTATTTATATCATGCCTGGTTTTACTGCGAGTAATGACAAGGGCGAGCTTACAACGCTTGGTCGTAATGGCTCAGACTACTCAGCAGCAATTGCAGCAGCATGTTTAGAAGCTGAGATTTGTCAAATTTGGACAGACGTTGATGGCGTATACAGTGCTGATCCTCGTTATATTAAAAAAGCCACTAAAGTAGATTTTTTATCTTATAAAGAAGCGATGGAGCTTTCTTACTTTGGTGCAAAAGTACTTCACCCAAAAACAATTTTACCGTGTGCTAAAGCAGGCGTGCCATGTGAAATTAAAAATACGCATAACCCAGACGCACAAGGCTCATTAATTGGTAACGATTATTCATCTGATGAGCCCGTAAAAGCGCTTTCTAGCTTACAAGACCTTGCAATGTTAACTGTTTCAGGCCCAGGCATGAAAGGTAAAGTAGGCATGGCGTCTAAGGTATTTAACGCGCTTGCTCATGATAACGTATCAATTGTATTGATCACGCAATCATCATGTGAATTTAGCATTAGTTTTTGTGTGCACGAAACAGACCTAGCACTTGCACTCGATGCGCTACAAACTGCATTTGAGCTTGAATTACAAGCAGGACTTATTGAGCCTGTACAAGTACAGCGTAATTTAGCCATTGTTACTTTAGTGGGCGACAACATGCGCGCACACCGTGGCTTAGCGGCTAAGTTTTTTGCATCGCTTGCACAAGCGCAAGTAAATATTGTGGCAATTGCACAGGATTCTACAGAAAGTGCTATTTCTGCGGTAATTGATGGTGAGTTATGTAATGACGCTGTAAAAATATGCCATGAAAACTTTTTCACGCATGTGCCGTCAATTGATGTGTTTTTACTAGGTTGTGGCTTAGTAGGGCAAGAGCTTATTAATCAGCTTGAACGTCAGCAAGCTTGGCTTGAAAAGCGTAATATTAAACTTAACTTGTATGGTGTTGCTAACTCTCGTCAATTACACCTTGATAACGAAGGCATCGCTTTTAGTGATTGGCAGCAAAAATTGGCCTTATCTGAGCAAGCATTTGATTTAAAATTAGTAGAGCAATTTGTTAAGCAAAACCACTTAGTGAATCCGGTATTAGTAGATTGTACATCTTCAGATGCACTTGCTGCGCAGTATGTAGACTTTTTAAATGCAGGCTTTCATGTGGTTGCAGCTAATAAAAAAGCGACAACAAGCTCATACACGTATTACCAAGATTTAATAGCTGCTACGCAAAAGAATAATCGTAAATTTTTATACGAAACTAACGTTGGTGCAGGCTTACCAGTAATCGATAACTTGCAGTCATTATTTGGTGCCGGTGATGAGTTACTAGAGTTTAGCGGTATTTTATCAGGCTCACTTTCGTATATGTTTGGCGCACTTCAAGATGGTTTATCACTTTCTGAGGCAACTATTAAAGCCAAAGAAAGCGGTTTTACTGAGCCAGATCCTCGTGATGATTTATCGGGTACCGATGTAGCACGTAAGTTACTGATCATTGCTCGCGAAGCCGGTATGAAATTGGAGCTAAGCGATATTGAAGTTGAGTCAGTATTACCACAAGGTTTTGCACAAGGTGATAGCGTTGATGAGTTTATGGCAAAACTACCAAGCCTAGATGCTGATTTTAATGACCGCATTCAAAGTGCTGCGAGCGAAGGTAAGGTACTTCGTTATGTAGGTACAATTAAAGGAGGTCACTGTAAAGTAGGTATTGAGGCTGTTGATGAAAAACATGCGCTTAATGTAATTCGCGATGGCGAAAACGCGCTTGCTATTTTAAGTCAATACTACCAGCCACGTCCGTTTGTTATTCGTGGTTATGGTGCAGGCTCTGAAGTAACAGCAGCGGGTGTATTTGCTGATATTTTAAAAACACTATCGCGCTAGGAGCTCGTTATGATTGAAGTATATGCTCCGGCGTCTATTGGTAATTTTGCAGTAGGTTTTGATGCACTTGGCGCAGCGCTTGCGCCAATTGATGGTAGTTTATTAGGCGATGTAGCCGTTGTAAGTGCAGCACCAAGTGACGAATTTATTTGTACTGGCGACTACGCTCACAAGTTACCAAGTGATGCGAATGAAAACTTAGCGTACCAGTGTTTAGTACATTTTAGAGCGCATGTTGCGCCTGATATGCCAAGCGTAAAGCTCGAGCTTAAAAAGAATTTACCAATTGGATCTGGACTTGGTTCTAGTGCATGCTCGGTCGTGGCTACCTTTGCTGCCCTTGATAAGTTTGCACAAACTAACTTAAGTCAGGTTGAGCTTATTGAGCTTATGGCTGACTTTGAAGCTGTAGTGAGCGGTGGTCGTCATTACGACAACATCACGCCATGCTATTTAGGTGGTTTGCAATTAACAGGTGATTTAATCCCTGATAAATCGATTGCACTTCCTGTTGATGAAAATTGGTACTACGTTGCTGCGTTCCCTGGTTTTTCACTCAACACTGCAAAAGCGCGCTCGGTTTTACCAAAAGAGTTGAGCATGCATGCAAGTGTTGAGTTTGCACAGCGTTTATCGGCATTTAGTAGCTTACTGTTGACTAATCGTTTTGACGATGCACTTAGCATAATGAAAGATGAAATAGCAGAACCTTACCGCGCACCGCTTATTAAAGGTTTTAGTGAAGCCAAAGCAAGCTTACCAGCGTTGGGCGCTGAAATAGTGAGTATTTCGGGCGCAGGACCAACGTTATTTACTGTGTGTAAAACACTGGAATCTGCACAGCAATGCGCGCAGTGGTTAGAGGCAAATTACATTAACGAGCAAGGCTTTTGCCACATTTGTAAATTAGATAACGACGGCACGCGTCAATTAACAGTTTTATAGGATAGGTAGTCATGCAATTACATAATTTAAAAGATAGCTCACAAAAAGTGTCGTTCGTTGAAGCCGTAAAAACAGGTTTAGGTCGTAATCAAGGTGTGTTTTTCCCTGAATCCCTTGCCCCACTGTCTGATGTTGATACATTGCTTGATATGGACTTTGTTACACGCAGTGGCAAAATATTATCTCACCTAATTGGTGATGAGCTGCCAAGCGACACTGTGGCACAAATGGTTAAAAATGCATTTAACTTTCCAGTTAAGCTGGTAGAAGTTGAAGAGAATACATACTGCTTAGAGTTGTTTCATGGTCCTACGCTTGCGTTTAAAGACTTTGGTGGTCGCTTTATGGCTGAGTGTTTAGCGCAATTTAATAAAGATGAAAAAGTAACTATTTTAACCGCAACATCGGGCGATACTGGTGCAGCCGTTGCACATGCTTTTTATAACAAGCCGAATATCGATGTTGTCATCTTATATCCTAAAGGCAAAATTTCACTTGCTCAGCAAAAGCTATTTACTACGTTAGGTAACAATATTCATTGTTACGCAGTTGATGGCAGTTTTGATGATTGCCAAGAGTTGGTTAAAAATGCCTTTTTAGATGAAGAAGTTAAATCAACACTTGGGCTTAATTCTGCTAATTCAATTAATATTAGCCGTTTAGTTGCTCAGGTTTGTTATTACTTTGAGGCCATTGCACAACTACCAAAAGAAAAACGCGCAACAGCGCATATATCAGTGCCAAGTGGCAACTTTGGTAATGTATGTGCTGCAATGATTGGTGCGGTTATTGGCTTACCTGTAGGTAAATTAAGTGCAACAACCAACCAAAATGATACTGTGCCGCGCTTTATGCTTGATAAAACCTGGACGCCAAACGCAACACTTGAGTCGCTTTCAAATGCAATGGATGTAAGTAAGCCAAACAACTGGCCGCGTGTGCAAACAATGTTAGATAATAACTGGTTTAGCTACGATAACTTTTATTCAACTAGCGTAAACGAGGAAGACACGCAATTGGTGATGAAAAAAATTCAACAAACGGGTTATGTTGCAGAGCCCCACACTGCTATTGCGTACCAAGGTCTTGTTGAAAATCGAGCGCCTGGTGCTGCGGGTATCTTTTTAGCAACCGCTCATCCTGCTAAGTTTAAAGAAAGCGTAGAGGGTATTTTAAATATTGAATTAGGTATGCCAAAACCACTTAGCGACGCACTAGCAAAACCATGCCTAGCAAGCGATATAAAGGCCGATTACGACGCATTACGTACAGAAATACTTGCTAAACTTGGCTAAGTTAATTAATTCAAAAAGGCGGTTAAGCCGCCTTTTTTTATAACTTTAGGCTATTAAATCTAGTGAATTGCATTTACTAATTAAATGTAGGAAATAGCATTCATTTAAAATCGTTATGGTTTTATAAGAAAATATCATCTTAAAAAGTCTGTGAAATAGTTTCAATCCCTGTTTAAATATCCTCAACTTAAGAGCGTAGGCAAAGAGTCGTTTAAAGCGTACAATAAAGCCTCTAAAAAACACCATACACGTTGCCCTAGGAGACCCCAATGTTAGAACGTAGCATGAATATTTCGGATTTTGATCCAGAGTTATTTGACGCGATAAACAAAGAAACTGCTCGCCAAGAAGAGCACATTGAACTAATCGCTTCAGAAAACTACTGTAGCCCACGCGTACTAGAAGCGCAGGGTTCACAGCTTACAAATAAATACGCAGAAGGTTACCCTGGCAAACGTTATTATGGCGGTTGTGAGCACGTTGATGTTGTTGAGCAATTAGCAATTGACCGTGCTAACGAGTTATTTGGTTCTGACTACGCAAACGTACAACCACATGCTGGTTCGCAAGCTAATGCTGCTGTTTTTCTAGCGCTATTAGAAGCAGGCGACACTGTACTTGGTATGAGCTTAGCTCATGGTGGTCACTTAACTCACGGATCACACGTAAGCTTCTCTGGTAAGCTTTACAATGCAATTCAATACGGACTAGATGAAACAACGGGCGAAATTGATTACGCACAGGTTGAAGCACTAGCACTTGAGCATAAACCAAAAATGATTATTGGTGGTTTCTCAGCGTACTCAGGTATTGTTGATTGGGCTAAATTCCGTGAAATTGCTGACAAAGTAGGTGCTTACCTGTTTGTTGATATGGCTCACGTTGCAGGTTTAATTGCGGCAGGCGTTTACCCAAGCCCAGTTCCTCATGCACATGTTGTAACTACAACTACGCATAAAACACTTGCTGGTCCTCGTGGTGGTTTAATTATCTCTGCATGTGGCGACGAAGCAATCTATAAAAAGCTTAACAGCGCAGTTTTCCCTGGTGGCCAAGGTGGTCCTTTATGTCATGTTATTGCAGCAAAAGCCGTGGCATTTAAAGAAGCGCTTCAACCAGAATTTAAAGTATACCAAACACAAGTTGTTAAAAACGCAAAAGCAATGGTTGCTGTAATGCAAGAGCGCGGCTACAAAATCGTATCTGACAAAACTGAAAACCACTTATTCCTACTCGATTTAATCGATAAAGATATCACTGGTAAAGATGCAGATGCAGCCCTTGGTAACGCTAACATCACAGTTAACAAAAACTCAGTGCCAAACGATCCACGTTCTCCGTTTGTAACATCTGGTTTGCGTATTGGTTCTCCTGCAATCACTCGTCGTGGTTTCAAAGAAGAAGAATCAAAAGAGCTTGCTGGCTGGATTTGTGACGTACTAGATAACATCACTGATGAATCTGTACAGGCGCAAGTTAAAGAAAAAGTAAAAGCAATTTGTGCAAAATTACCTGTTTACGCTTAATTGCATAAGCAACAGTAATTAACAGCACAACAGTTAGGGAGCTGTTTATCTTTTGAGATTAAATTTGCGCTGTTTTTGAAGTGGCTCTAAAAGTAGTTTTTGCTTTGTGGCTGGGTTTTGACTCAGTTTATTCGATTATAAATCGCACAGTGCAATTAAATTGGCTCTAGATAAAACAAATTTAAATCCTGAAAGAGCAACAGACCTTAATTTTTGCTAAGATAAAAGACCGCTATTTAGCGGTCTTTTTTGTTTTAAAACGGAAGTAGCGAGCTATGCATTGTCCATTTTGTACCGCAAAAGATACTAAAGTTATTGACTCACGCCTTGTTGGTGGAGGCCATCAAGTTCGCAGGCGCCGTGAGTGCAACGACTGCCATGAGCGCTTTACTACATTTGAAGGCGCTGAACTGGTTATGCCTCGTGTTATTAAACAAGACGGCAGCCGCGAACCATTTAACGAAGATAAATTATTAAATGGCTTAAATCGCGCACTCGAAAAACGCCCAGTGAGCACAGAGCAAGTAGACGAAGTAGTGAATATAATAAAATCGCAGTTGCGTGCTACAGGCGAGCGAGAAATTTCAAGCCATTTGGTTGGTGAATGCATTATGGAAGCCCTCAAAAAGCTCGATAAAGTAGCGTATGTAAGATTTGCCTCTGTTTATCGCTCGTTTGAAGATATACGCGAATTTGGCGAAGAAATTGCCCGCTTAGGGGAGTAATACCAATTTTATTAAAAATATGATCATTCTATCGCATTAAATAGCGCACTCACTGCGTTAAAAATTATTCATATAGAACAACTATATGTCATAATTTTCGCCTTGTTATTGCGCTATTTTCTTAGCGCTATAATGGACCACTTATTTAACGCAATTGGTATAATAAATGCTTAACCAAATTACTTTTACTGAACATGATGAAATGTATATGGCACGCGCCATAGAACTTGCCAAAAAAGGTCGGTTTACTACCACACCTAACCCTAATGTTGGCTGTGTCTTAGTTAAAAATAATCAAATAATTGGCGAGGGTTTTCATCAATTAGCAGGTCAAGGCCATGCTGAAGTAAATGCACTGGCTGTCGCTGGAAAAAATGCACAAGGTGCAACGGCTTATGTAACGCTTGAACCGTGTAGTCATTATGGCCGTACGCCACCGTGCGCCGAAGGCTTAAAAGCTGCCGGTGTGGTAAAAGTAATTGCTGCTATGGTTGATACAAATCCACAAGTTGCTGGCAAAGGCCTTAAAATACTGAGCGACGCGGGTATTGACGTTGCTTACGGGTTACTCGAATCACAAGCTCGCGCACTTAACGTTGGCTTTTTTAAGCGTATGGAGCAAGGCTTACCTTATGTGATTTGCAAAATGGCAGCGAGTATTGATGGTAAAACGGCACTTAAAAATGGGCAAAGTAAGTGGATCACAAGTCCTGCTGCTCGACAAGACGTACAATTACACCGAGCGAAAAGCTGCGCTATTTTAACCGGTGCCGATACAGTGTTAGTAGACGATGCTAAACTTAATGTGCGACTAAGTGAGCTGCCTTGTACACTGCCTACTGATTTGCCGCTTCGCCAGCCCGTGCGTGTTATAATTGACTCTCAAAACCGTTTAACACCGGACCTTGCTTTATTTGAAATCCAAAGTGATGTAATAATATTTACGACTAAGGTTGATAAATCATTGCAATGGCCGCATTTTGTAAAGCATATTGAAGTCAGTGAAAGTAACGGTAAAGTTGATTTACAAGCCGTTTTAGAAAAACTTGGGCAGCTACAGTTTAATAATGTTTGGCTTGAAGCTGGCGCAACACTTGCTGGTAAAATGACAGAGCTTAATTTAGTTGACGAGTTTGTTTTTTATTTAGCGCCTAAACTAATGGGCCATGATGCAAAAAGTTTAGTTAATTTTCCTGAATTGACGAGTATGCAAAACACCGTTGATTTAACATTTAATGAATGTGCGCGCATTGGTGACGATTTACGTATCACCGCGTCAAAACTCATTAAAATCACTTAATAAAAAGAGTAGTGCTATGTTTACTGGGATAATAGAAGCCACAGGAAAAATTGCTTTATTACAAAAAAAACAAGGCGACTTAGCCATTCGTATCCAAAGTGCTGATCTTGATATGACAGACGTAAAGTTAGGTGACAGCATTGCAACTAATGGTGTTTGCTTAACTGTAGTTGATAAACATATTGATGGTTTTAGTGCGGATTTATCTAATGAGACGATTAGTTTGACCGGTTTTGCTCACTATGCTTTAGGACAAACGGTGAATCTTGAAAAAGCCATGCAACCTGTTTCTCGTTTAGGCGGTCATTTAGTATCTGGCCATGTTGATGGTATCGCAACAATTACAAGTATTACTGCAAACGCCAGAGCAACAGAATATTGGCTTACAACTGACGAAAATTTAATGAAATACATTCCGTACAAAGGTTCGGTATGTATTGATGGTATAAGCCTGACAGTAAACGCTGTAGAGGGCAATAAATTCAAATTAACAATTGTCCCACACACGAGTGAGCAAACCACAATTGCTCATTTTAAAGTAGGTACCCAAGTTAATTTAGAAGTCGATCAAATTGCACGTTATTTAGAGCGCCTTATAAAGGGTGCAGAGCAACCAACTGGCTCTGATATTTCGATGAGCTTACTCGCTAAAGCGGGTTTTATTAAATAACGAAACTGACAACTTACACGAGCAAATTTATGAATTTACACAGTGCGCAAGAAATCATCGACGATATTAAAGCCGGTAAAATGGTTATTTTAATGGATGATGAAGATAGAGAAAATGAAGGCGATTTAATAATAGCTGCTGAGCACATTAGCGCAGAAGCGATTAATTTCATGGCTACCCATGGCCGTGGTTTAATTTGTTTAACCATGACGCAAGAGCGTTGCGAGCAACTTGATTTACCGTTAATGGTTAAAAACAATGGTGCAGCATTTTCGACTAACTTTACAATGTCGATAGAAGCATCAAAAGGTGTTACAACCGGTATTTCAGCAGCAGATAGAGCGCGTACAGTGCAAGCGGCTATAGCTAAAGGCGCAGTCCCAAGTGATATTGTTCAGCCGGGACATATTTTTCCTATTATGGCGCAACCTGGTGGCGTATTAACTCGCGCAGGACACACTGAAGCTGGCTGTGATTTAGCGCGTTTAGCTGGACTTGAAGCATCATCTGTTATTGTTGAAATACTTAATGCTGACGGCACTATGGCACGTCGCCCTGATTTAGAAGTTTTTGCGAAAGAGCACGATATTAAAATTGGCACCATTGCTGATTTAATCGAATACCGCAACTTAAACGAAACAACAATTGAGCAAGTAGCAAAATGTAAGTTACCAACTGTTCATGGTGAATTTGATTTAGTTACTTACAAAGACACAATTGATGGCCAATTACATTACGTATTGCTCAAAGGCGATATAAAAGATCAAGAGCCGACAAATGTACGTGTACATTTGCAAAGTACCTTTAACGATATTCTACTTTCAGACAGAAGTGCTGACCGTAGCTGGGGTCTTTCTGAAGCAATGGCCTACATTGCTAAAAATGAAGGTGCTTTAGTTATTTTAGGTAAGCAAGAAAGCACTGAAGAGCTAGAGGCAACTGTGAAAGCATTTGCAGCAGCTGATGCTGGCGAAAGCGTTACGCCACGCAAATTCAAAGGTACATCTCGTACTGTTGGCGTAGGTTCGCAAATACTTGCCGATCTTGGAATTAAACAAATGCGATTAATGAGTCGCCCCAAAAAGTACCATGCACTTTCGGGCTTTCATTTAGAAGTTGTTGATTACGTTGAGCCACAATAAGCATCACGCTTAAACTAGGCTATTATTTTATTTTTATGGTATGATGCGCAGCAATTTTTGCGCAATCGCAACCGCTTGAACTTATTTTTAGGGTTATCAAATGAAAATTATTGAAGGTAATAAGTACGCTCCAGGCAAAAAATTTGCCATTGTCATTTCTCGTTTTAATGACTTTATTGGTAGCAGCCTCCTTGCAGGTGCTGTTGATGAGCTAAAACGCACAGGTGGCGTATCAGATGACGACATTACCGTTATTTATGTGCCAGGCGCGGTAGAATTACCTTTAGCGGCTAAACGCGTTGCGGCAAAAAAAGAGTATGATGCAATCATCGCATTAGGCGTAGTGATCAGAGGTGGTACACCACACTTTGACCTAGTTGCTGGCGAATCAAACAAAGGTCTTGCGCAAGTATCACTTGAGTATGATATCCCGGTTGCATTTGGCGTATTAACCACAGAAAGCATTGAACAAGCAATTGAGCGTGCTGGCACCAAAATGGGCAATAAAGGCGGCGAAGCTGCTTTAGGCGCGCTTGAAATGGTTAATGTGTTAGATAAAATTTAAGTTTAAGGAATTTTTGTGAAACCAGCAGCAAGACGTAAAGCACGTATCTTAGCACTCCAAGCCGTTTATTCTTGGCAAATAAGTGGCAATTTAATTGCCGATATCGAACAACAAATGTTGATCGAAACAGACGTTACTAAAATTGATGTTGAATACTTTAAAGATCTAGCGACGGGTGTTGCTGTAAATTACAAGCAACTAGACGAAGCTGTATCACCACATTTAACACGTCCGTTTGATGACTTAGATATGGTTGAGCGTGCAATTTTACGTTTAAGCAGCTATGAGCTTAAGTTCCGTGAAGACGTACCTTATAAAGTTGCTATTAACGAAGGTATTGAACTGGCCAAAATTTTTGGCGCTGAAGACAGCCATAAATTTGTAAACGGTGTACTTGATAAAGCTGTTAAGCATTTACGCAAGTAAGTAAACCGTTAAAGAGGGGAGCCGGCATAGGCCGGCTTTTTTGTGTATGAAGGAATTTGAATTAATTAACCGCTACTTTAAAGGTCGCGGTATCACCCGTCGTGATGTAAACCTAGGTATAGGGGATGATTGCGCTTTAGTAACCGTTCCACAAAACTGCCAACTTGCCGTTACAACAGACACTCTTGTTGCTGGCGTACACTTTTTTGATGATATTTCCCCTCGTGCATTAGGTCACAGAGCGCTTGCTGTTAATTTAAGTGATTTAGCGGCCATGGGCGCTGAGCCAACTTGGGTTTCAGTTGCGTTAACTTTGCCAAGTATTGACCCACAGTGGATTGAAGAGTTTACTGATGGCATGCATGAAATTGCTGAATATTTTAATGTGCAGATTATAGGTGGCGATACAACTCAGGGTCCATTAACCATCACTATTTGTGCGAAAGGGACTGTACCTGAAGGTACTGCACTTCATCGTAGTGGCGCAAAAGTGGGTGATTGGATTTATGTTACGGGTCCGCTAGGTGACGCTGGACTTGCAATTGAGTCTCGCAAGCAAGGTATAAATATTGAGCCAGAGCATTTAAAGTACGTAAATAAACGCTTTGACTTTCCAACCCCACGTGTTGCTGCAGGGCAGGTATTACGAGGCCTAGCATCATCGGCTATTGATGTGTCGGACGGCTTAATCGCTGATTTAAGTCATATACTCGATATGTCACAAGTAAATGCAGTGGTGAATATTGAAAGTATTCCAACTTCAGATGCGATGCAAGCAAGCCTTGATTTTAATCAGCAGCTGCCATTTATTCTCAGTTACGGTGATGATTACGAATTAATTTTTACGGTCCCTGATAGCAATAAAAGTATGTTAGAAATAAAGCTACGCCAGTATGGTGTAGATGCAACATGCATTGGCCAAGTTAAAAGTGGCGATGGCCAAATTGAGCTTTTACACAACGGTGAAAAGTTTGATTTTGAACCGCAGGGTTTTGAGCACTTTGCAAAGGAGCTGGTTTGAACAATAACCGCAAGTTTAATTTAAAGCGTCCACATCAGTTTTTTGGTCTGGGCTTTGGGGCAGGGCTTGCCCCTAAAGCGCCCGGTACATTTGGTACGTTTGCTGCCTTGCCATTCATTTTTATGACCATGTATTATCCGTTATGGCTGCAAATTGTATTTGCCGTTGTGATCAGTATATTTGGTATATGGGCGTGCGGTAAAACGGCTGATGATTTAGGCGTACACGATCATCCTGCTATTGTATGGGATGAAGTGGCGGGTTATTACATCACTATGATTGGCGCAGCACTTAGCTGGCAAACATTACTCGTAGGTTTTTTGTTATTTCGCTTTTTTGATATAGCAAAACCCGGCCCAATCCGTATGCTAGACAAACGAGTACATGGCGGTTTAGGTATAATGGCCGATGATATACTTGCGGGTATTTTTTCGCTTATATGTTTACAAGCGTTAATAAAAGTGGGTTTACTGTCCTTTTAATTTTAATTTTTATATTTGATTTGTTTAACTAGGTGGCAGCAATATGATGCGATTTTTACTGGTTTGTGTACTTATGTTGTGCGCGACGCCAAGTTGGGCTTCAATTACTGATTACGTAGTTAAGCAATGGAATATAAAAGATGGCCTACCGTCGCAATCACTTAAAAGTGTTGTGCAAGATCAGCAAGGCTATATGTGGCTTGGTACGCAATTTGGTTTAAGCCGTTTTGATGGTACAACATTTACAAATTACAACACGCAAAATAGTCCATTCTTGCCTAGTAATGGTGTTAATAAGCTTTTAGTCGATTCTAGTGGTTTGTTATGGGTAGGCACTAAAAGTGGCTTGGTAGTTATTAACCCAGCCACATTTGCAGCACAAGAATTTAATATTAAAGGTCCAGTAAGGGATATTCTTGAGGACTCTAAAGGTAGCATATGGATTGCGGCCAACGGCTTATACTATGTAGATAGAGGGCAAGTTGATTTACGCACTGAAGTAAATGGTCCTCTACCTATTGTTAATGCTACTGTGATCACACAAATAGTTGGCTCTGTTAGCCAAATGGCACTCTCTCCTGAAGGCATTTGGCTGGTTAATGATCGTCATTTATTGCGCCTTACAAAAAACTCATCAGATTTTTCTAAACTACGTTTAGAGCTTACCGCAAAAATATCGCTACCAGAGCGCTTAGCGCAAACCATAGTGCACGATTTATCATTTTTAAATGGTAATTTGTATATAGCTTCTGAGCTAGGTGCATACTTTTTAGATTTAGATGACGAGCTAAGACCTTTTCCTTTACCTAATGCAAATAACTCAGCCGTTTATAAGTTTATGAGTGATACCGATGGTGGCTTGTGGGTATCGACCTATGGGCGCTTATTATTCAGAGATAAAACCGGTGAGTGGCAATGGGTAGAGCCTAGCCAACTTGATCAAAGTATATGGTTTGCTGATATTTTTAGAGATGATAAAAATAACGTTTGGTTAGCAAGCTTTAGTGAAGGCTTGTGGCTTGCTCATGAAGGACGAGTCGAAAGGCATTCAGCAGTTTCAAACATGACCGAATCTGTTATGGCTATTAGCCAAGCACCCGATGGTAAACTGTGGGTTGCGAATAAAAGCGGCATTGGTTATTTCGATTTAGATAAAAGTTTTATTAATTTAGTCCCAAGTAGTAAATATGGGTACGCGTCAGTACATGATCTACAATTTGATGGTGAGCGATTATATATAGCCACAGGGCGCGGCTTATTTGTTTTTGAAAACAAGACACTTTACACCGTCCCTGGTCGAGCACTTCGCGATAATCCGGTATTTGCAATAAGTCGCTCTAGTAAAGGCGGCTTTTGGATTGGTACCGGACGCGGTTTATATCGATTAAATTATGCTGGTTTAACGCCTTTTGCCTATAACGCTTTTTTAGGTAGTAAGTTTATTACCTACGTATTAGATAAAACAAACTTTGGTGTGATTGGTACTAGTAAGGGCGCATATTACTTTACAGACCGTGGCATTGAAAAAATTGGCGACCAAACAACACTTGAAAGCGCATACGTTACTAGCGTGCTACATATAGATGGCGTGGGTATTTTAATCGGCTCTCTTAACGACGGGCTTTTTTACAGAAGTACGCAAGGGCAATGGCGTCAGCTCGATGCAGCTAATGGTTTACCGTATGGTTCTATATTTAGCCTAGAATATGATGAAAAGTTAAAGCATGTTTGGGTAAGCACCATGAAAGGTGTTTACAGAATGCCTGTAGAGCAATTTAAAACAGAAATAAAAAGCCTAAAAGTTGAAGAAGTAATTTCATCTTTTGACCGTCAACTCGATGGTAAAGCGAATCAATGTTGTAGCGGACTTGGGCATGATGCGGTAGCAGACACCGGAAATTCTATTTGGTACCCAAGCTTACAAGGTGTTGTTGAAATACCTAAAAATGTAGAGCTATTTGGCGTGCTTGCATTAAAGCCAACAATAGAGACAATAACAACGCCACTTCGTCATTTAACTACCGCTGCGCTTGGTAAAAAACCATCATTAGAAACAGACGAGCGTGATATAACGCTAACTTACACAGCTATTGATTACTATGCACCAAACAGCATTGAATTTAGATATAAACTAAGTGGCTTAGATAGTGACTGGCGCTATGCAAATACGCGACGTGAAGCTATTTATACTAACTTGCCTCCTGGCTCGTTTTTGTTTCAATTAGAAGCTAAGCGCCAAGGTGAAGACTGGGCTAAAGCGCAAGATGTAGAATACGGTTTTTTAGTGCCTGAGCGCTTTGACGAAACAATTTACTTTAGGCTTTTAATTACCAGTGGTTTTATTTTGCTTTTTTATCTCATTTTTTGGGTGTTTAGAGCACAAGAACGCAGAAAACAAGAAGCATTAGAGGGCTTAATCACTGAGCGTACCTTAGAGCTTCGCCAAGCTAATGATAAATTAGGCCAAGTGAATTCACAGCTTAAATTAGTGAGTCACTCAGATGAGCTAACAGGGCTACGTAGTCGCCGCTTTTTGTTTGATCAACTCCCTAAAGATATTGAGCACTTTCAACGTAATTCACAGTCGCTGCAGGCACAAGGTAAGTCACTGGTGCTGGTAATTATTAACTTTGATAACTTCAGCCGTATTAACGATGCGTATGGCCCAATTGCAGGTGATAGCTGCTTACAGCAAATGGCTGCATTGTTAAATTCGCGTACGCAGGGTTCTGACTATGTGGCACGTTGGAGTGGTGATGAGTTTTTATTATTATTACGTGACTTTAAATGCAATAAAATAGACAGCTATGCTTCAGAACTTTGTAAAGTAATAGCGGCTAATTCGTTCCAATTACCAAATGGAAAAACAACTAATATCACGGCATCAATTGGTTGGTCATTTTATCCATTACCTTTATTAGGCGGGCAGGTAATTAGCTGGGAAACCTCTATTAACTTGGCCGATATAGCACTGCATCAAGTTAAAAAGCGCGGTGGTGATGGTGTGGCTAATATTACGTTTGATGATCAGCTCGATGCATTTGAGTTTGAACAAAACTCTAATGTTGATCAACAGTTAGGTATTTTGCAAAGTAATGGCCTAGCTGATATTAAAGTGTGGATGCGTTGATGAGCAATATTTGACATTAAAAAAGGAGCCTAGGCTCCTTTTTTAATGTGCTCTGCATTTAAATGTATAGAAGTTAATTAATAAACGTTTTAATCGCGTTTAATATTCCTTGCTCGCCTAATCCCATTTCATCGTGCATTTCATCTTGCGTGCCGTGTTTAATAAACTCATCAGGAATACCTAAGTTAAGGATATTAATATCAGCCTTTTGCGTTGCCAAGTATTCATTAACTGCAGAGCCGGCACCGCCAGCAATAGCATTATCTTCAAGGGTTACAATTACATCGTGGCTAGTAGCAAGCTCATTTAAAAGTGCAGTATCAAGTGGTTTAATAAAACGCATATTAACAAGCGTTGCATCTAATTCGTTAGCTGCAAGCTGGGCGTTTTCAAGTAATGTACCGAACGATAAAATGGCAATTTTACTGCCTTTCTTAATTGTATCTGCCTTACCTATTTCAAGCAGTTGCATAGTGCTTTCAATGTCTGCAGTACCTGCGCTACCTCGAGGGTAACGAACTGCAACAGGGCAGTTTGCTTTATAACCGGTGTATAGCATTTGGCGGCATTCGTTGGTGTCGCTTGGTGCCATAATTACCATATTTGGAATACAGCGCATAAAGCTTAAATCGTACGCACCTTGGTGAGTTTCACCATCGGCTCCAACAATACCAGCGCGGTCAATGGCAAATAATACAGGTAAGTTTTGCAGTGCAACATCATGTATTAATTGGTCATACGCACGTTGTAAAAAGCTCGAGTAAATAGCAACAACAGGTTTTAAACCTTCACAAGCAAAACCAGCCGCTAAAGTAACAGCATGCTGCTCTGCAATGGCCACATCAAAGTATTGATCTGGAAACTCCTTAGAAAAACGTACCATGCCAGAGCCTTCACGCATTGCTGGCGTAATGGCCATTAACTTGCTGTCTTGCTTTGCCATGTCGCATAACCAATCGCCAAAAACTTTTGAAAAAGTAGCAGCGCTAGGTTTAGATTTAGGCAGGCTAGTTGTGCTTGGATCGAATTTTGGTACACCATGGTAGCCAATAGGATCGGCTTCAGCCGGTTTGTAGCCCTTACCTTTTTGCGTTTTTATATGTAAAAGCTGTGGGCCTTTTAAATTACGCATATTACGTAATGTATCTACAAGCATGTTTACATCGTGACCATCAATTGGGCCTATGTAATTTAGGCCTAATTCTTCAAAGAAGGTTCCCGGGATCATCATGCCCTTAATGTGCTCTTCCATTTTACTGGCAAGTTGTTTTACCGGAGGCACACCTGAGAGTAACTTTTTACTGCCTTCACGAATGTTAGTATAAAAGCTACCTGATAAAATTCGGGCAAAGTGATTTGTTAATGCGCCAACATTTTCAGAAATCGACATTTCGTTATCATTTAAAATAATAAGCATGTCTGATTTTACATCACCTAAATGATTCATCGCTTCAAATGCCATGCCTGCGGTGATAGCTCCGTCACCAATAATGGCTACAGATTTTCGACCTTTGCCTTCTTTTTGGGCGGCAATAGACATACCTAAGGCAGCTGAAATAGAGGTGCTTGAATGGCCTACGCTAAACGTATCGTATTGGCTTTCATCGCGAAAAGGAAAAGGGTGCAAACCGTCTTTTTGGCGAATAGTGTGCATTTGGTCGCGACGACCTGTAAGGATTTTATGTGGATAAGCTTGGTGACCCACATCCCAAACTAGGCGATCGTCTGGAGTGTTATAAACATAATGTAGCGCAACGGTTAGTTCAACCGTCCCTAAACCAGACGCTAGATGACCGCTACTTTGCGATACTGAGTTGAGTAAATAATCGCGCAGCTCATTGCTAAATGCAGGGAGTTTGTCTTGCGCTAAGTCACGCAATTGGGCTGGCTCGTCAACCAAATTAAGTAATGGATACTTGCTACTATCAAGTGTCATGGTTTTATATATATCCTTCGCTAACATTAATTCATTCAAAGCTTTTACGAATAATTAATGTTGAGTAATAATGTCAGTGCTAATTGCAATACGTATGAGCAAAAATTAGTGGTCACGCTCAATTAGGTAATTTGCTAGCGACGCAAGAAGTGTTGTGTCAGCATCTATATTTGCCAACGCTTCATGGGCTTGTTGTATTAAATTTTGCGCCTTTTCTTTAGCGCCTAGCATACCTAATAACGCCGGATATGTCGCTTTATTCGCGGCAATATCGGAGCCTTGTGGTTTACCTAAAGTAACCGTATCGCCTTCAACATCTAAAATGTCGTCGTGTACTTGAAACGCCAGCCCTATAGCATACCCAAAAATGCTTAAATTTTCTAAGGTTTGTTGATCTGCCTTTTCACTGCACAGTGCACCAAGTGTAATTGCACAATTAATTAAAGCTCCGGTTTTTAGCTTATGTATTCGCTCAAGCTCTTGTACGGTAATTACTTTATCTGTTGCTGCTATATCAAGACCTTGTCCGCCTACCATGCCCTCAAGGCCTGATGCGTGGGCAAGCGTAGCAATCATTTTTACTTGTGTTTGCGACGAGCATGTAAATTTGTGATTCGCAATAAGCTCAAAGGCGAGTGTTTGTAGGGCATCACCAGCTAAAATTGCATTTGCCTCGCCAAATTCTATATGGCAAGTAGGGCGGCCACGGCGTAAGTCGTCATCGTCCATAGCAGGCAAATCATCATGAACTAGCGAATAGCTATGGATACACTCAATTGCAGCAGCAAGTACATGTAAGTCTTGCTGGTTTGCACCGAGCATTTTACCTGTGGCATAAACTAAAAATGGACGTAATCTTTTACCGCCATTAAATAATCCATACTGGGTGGCGTTCTTTACCGTTTCTTCAGTATCGAGAGGCTGTTTAAAATGCTGCTGTAAGGTCGCTACTACATCTTTTTGAGCACGTTCGATATAATTATTTATGCTCACAGCTATTCCATATCATTATCAAAATTCGTAAGAACTGACTTTTCGCCATTACCCATCAAAATTGATACTTTTTGTTCTGCTTGCTGTAATTTACCTGATGAAGCACTTGCTAATGCAATTCCACGCTCAAATTGCTTTAACGATTGCTCAAGCGATAAGTCACCTTGTTCCATGTCACTAACGATTGTAGATAATTCTTCTAGTGCTTGTTCGAAACTTAAGTTTTCAGGTTTTTTAGTCGCCATCTTTATTTCAGCTTACATAATAAATTTAGGGTTAATTTTAGGGGGAATGCTAAACTAGGTCAAAGGATGATATTGGTTTTTTACCTTTATAACGTTAAATTATATTTCAAGTGTATTAATAAAGCCTTAATAGCGGTCTGTTAGTTTAATAAATCAATTGATAATTAGGTAGCCCTTATAACTTGATCTAAAATAGTGCTAAAGGCTGCTTTTTATGTTTATTTATAAAAATGGCTTAAGCAATTCAATATGTTGCCGATAAGCAGTTAATAATAAAAGTTTATGATAAGGCCATTAAGCATGAAACTTCTGGAGGAAATGTGGATTTAGCAACCATAATCGGGATCCTAGGCGCAATTGGCTTAATTGTCATGTCTATGTTTATGAGTAGTAGCGGTGAAATGGCTATGTTTGCCGATGCTCCTTCTAGTGTAATTGTATTTGGTGGTTCACTTTTCATTGTTTTATCAAATTTCACCATGTCGCAGTTTTTGGGTATAGGTAAAGTTGTTGCTAAAGCGTTTATGTTTAAAATTGAAACGCCAGAAGAACTTATTGAAAAAGCAGTAGAACTTGCTGATTCAGCTCGTAAAGGGGGGTTTTTAGCACTCGAAGAAGCTGAAATCCCAAATCCATTTATGCGCAAAGGCGTCGACATGCTTGTTGATGGCCATGACGCAGATGTTGTTCGCGCCACACTTCAAAAAGACATCTCTTTAACCACTACTCGACATGAAATGGGCGCAGG
Organism: Pseudoalteromonas sp. SWYJZ98; assembly: GCF_015864495.1. NCBI lineage: Bacteria > Pseudomonadati > Pseudomonadota > Gammaproteobacteria > Alteromonadales > Pseudoalteromonadaceae > Pseudoalteromonas > Pseudoalteromonas sp. SWYJZ98. The sequence continues at coordinate 150,510 of NZ_JADYXA010000006.1, forward strand.
CTTATTTAAGTCATTAGCCGATATTGCACCAGCAATGGGAATGATTGGTACTCTAATTGGCTTAGTTGCAATGTTATCTAACATGGATGACCCAAAAGCAATTGGCCCGGCAATGGCGGTAGCGCTTTTAACAACTTTATATGGTGCGTTTTTAGCCAATGTTGTGGCAATTCCTATTCAGGTAAAACTTGAACTGCGTAAAGACGAAGAAGCTATGAATCAGCGTTTAATTTTAGATGCTATTTTAGGTATACAAGATGGCCAAAATCCAAAAGTAATCGAAGGTATTTTGAAAAATTACTTAGCTGAATCTAAACGCAAAGTAGATACCGAGGAGTAATTATGTCTGATCAAGAGTGCAAATGCCCACCACCAGGCCTACCAGCATGGATGGGAACGTTTGCCGATTTAATGTCACTTTTAATGTGCTTTTTTGTACTCTTGCTTGCGTTTTCAGAAATGGATGTACTTAAGTTTAAACAAATTGCGGGCTCTATGAAGTTTGCTTTTGGTGTGCAGAATAAAATTGAAGTAAAAGATATCCCTAAAGGTACCTCTGTTATTGCTATGGAGTTTACCCCAGGCAAACCAGAACCCACTCCAATAGAAACTATTCAACAACAAACAGTAGAAATGACTCAACAAATGTTAGAGTTTCAGGCTGGAGATGAAAGCTCAGCTGGCGGCAGACAAGAACAACGCGGGGACAAACGTGGTGGCGAATCTCGTAGTACTTCTCAAGAGCAATCGTCAGAGCAAGCAACTTCAGCGGCCGATCAGGAACAAACTAACGAGCTCGTTAAAAAAATCGCGCAGCAGCTTGAAAAGCAAATAATAGATGGTGCAATTGAGCTTGAATCTTTAGGGCAGCAAATAATTATTCGTATTAGAGAGAATGGTTCATTTCCTTCGGGTAGTGCATTTTTACAACCTAAGTTTAAACCCATAATTCAAGGTATTGGTGTGCTGTTAAAAGATGTACCTGGCGAAATTACTGTATCTGGCCATACCGACGATTTTCAGGTATCGAATGAGTTATATATTAACAACTGGGACTTATCGTCAAAGCGTGCTGTAGCAGTAGCAAGCGAGCTGCAAACGGTGCAAGGGTTTGATAAAAACCGCATGATGGTAGTGGGTCGGGCTGATACCCGTCCACTTGTTCCAAACGATTCAAATGAAGATCGCCGCAGGAATCGCCGAGTAGAAATATCTATATTACAAGGTAAAGCAAAAGAGTCAGCGCCTATTGATGTACGTTAAGCTATTGCTTGGTATTATATCTCACTACTTTTTGTTTTAATTTAGGGTACTTAATTGCCTAAGCATCTTGGCAATTTCATCATTTTAGCTTACAGTACATTTCCTTAACATATGTAATGGAATGCCCGTGAATAAAAAATATAAGTATAGCGATATGCCTGGAAATGGTACTGGCGGAGATGACGATAAGACGAAAGAATAACAATGCCTTTATGGGTTGATAAGGTAATTACATTTCTTGAACTTAGCTGGGTTTTATTTTTAATCCCAGCTATTGTTGTTTTCTATTTGCGTAAAGATTTTTTAGCATTACGATTTGTATGTGTCACAGGTGTATTTTTCTTATTTGGTGCACTTATATACGATTCTTTAAAAGAGTTTGATAAAGATATTTATATATATAGATATCTTGTCTGGGCGTTTAATGACATAGCTTGGATGGCTTTAATTGCCTATCTTGGGATAAAAGATAAAGTTTATTTATGGCAATGTGTGTTAGGTCAGTTGGTTGTTATAATGGCACCAATTTTACAACTTTTTCGCGTTGTTGATCGCCACCTTTGGGATTTATCTTATAGCACGTTAATGTATAAAACGCTTTTACCTTTAATTAATACGCTCACCGTAGTGGTGTGTTATCTTCCGCTAATTTATATTGTAATTAAAAATAATAAGACAGTAACTGGTAATAATCATAAAAAAGCCCCTCCTTTAAAATAGCTGTGCTAAACTACTGTTTATATGAACAGTGGTGAGCAAGCTATGAAACTCTACATTGCAGAAAAACCTTCACTAGGACGCGCTATTGCTGATGCGTTACCAAAACCACATAAAAAACACGATGGCTATATAGAAGTCGCTAACGGAGATTGTGTCTCGTGGTGTATAGGGCATTTACTAGAACAAGCAGAGCCCGATGATTACGATGAGCGCTTTAAAAAGTGGCAGTTTGATCACTTGCCTATAATACCTGAGCAGTGGAAGTTAAAAGCCAAAACCAAAACTCGCAAACAGCTCACTGTTTTAAAAAAATTAATTAAACAAGCCTCGCAACTTATTCACGCTGGCGATCCAGACCGTGAAGGCCAGCTTCTGGTCGACCAAGTAATAGAAGAAGCTAAAATAAGTCAGGCTAAAAAGCAAAGTACGCAACGTTTACTCATTAGTGATTTAAACTTATCGGCGGTAAAGAAATCATTGGGCACAATGCGTTCTAATCGAGATTTTATTCCGCTAAGTGTATCTGCTTTAGCGCGCTCTCGTGCTGATTGGCTATTTGGTATGAATTTAACACGTGCATACACACTAGCTGGGCAAAAAGCAGGGTTTGGTAATGTGCTTTCGGTAGGGCGAGTACAAACCCCTATTTTAGGTCTTGTTGTTAATAGAGATAACGAAGTAGCGAACTTTGTATCTAAGCCTTTTTACGATGTATTGGCGCATTTGCTTACTCCAGATAATCAACCATTCATAGCTAAGTGGGTTCCAAGCAAAGCATGTGAGCCACATCAAGATGAAGAAGGGCGAATACTTAACAAAGCTCTTGCAGAAAATGTTGCTTCACGCATTACAAAGCAAAGTGCTGAGCTTACTTCACTCGACCAAAAACAAAAAAAGCAAAGTGCTCCATTACCTTATAATTTATCTGCTCTGCAAATAGATGCCGCTAAAGCATTTGGTATGCCAGCTCAAAAAGTATTGGATATTTGCCAAATACTTTACGAACGTCATAAACTAATTACTTACCCACGCTCAGATAATCGTTATTTACCCAAAGATCACCATCAAGAAGCATCTGCTATTTTAAAGGCAATAAGTGCAAATGGGGGGCAAGGCAGTGAATTAGTAAACGGGGCTGATGAAAAAAAGCGTAGTAAATGTTTTAACGATTCAAAAGTAGCTGCCCATCATGCCATTGTACCTACGGCTAAGCAGTTAAAGTCAGCGAGTTTGAGCGGTGACGAAGCAAAGGTATATCAATTAATAAGCCGTCATTACTTAATTCAGTTTTATCCCGACTATATATATAACGAAACTAAAGCTGAGGTAATTATTGCTGGTGGGCTTTTTAAGGCAAATGCAAAGCAAGATGTAAGCTTGGGTTTTAAGGTGTTAATGGGTAAATCTGAATTAAAAGATGAAGCCTCGCTACCTCCTTTAACAAAAGGTATGCCTCTTTTTTGCGATAAAGGCGAAGTAGTCGAAAAGCATACATCACCCCCTGCTTATTTTACCGATGCCACATTATTGGCTGCGATGACGGGCATTAGCCGTTATGTTAAAGATCCACAAATTAAAAAGGTATTAAAAGACACTGATGGTTTAGGTACGGAGGCAACACGTGCGGGAATAATCGAGTTGCTATTTAAGCGGCGTTTTTTAAAACGTGAAGGTAAGTCAATTAGAGCGACCGAAACGGGACTTGCTCTTATTAGCGTATTACCACAAGGTTTAGCGAGTCCTGATTTAACCGCAAAATGGGAGTCGAGCTTAGGTGATATTGCACAGCAGGCAATGAGTTATCAGCAATTTTTACAGCCTTTACTTGCTGACCTAAATGGGTTTGTTCAATTAGCAGCAAACTGCGATAGTAATGCATTTGCGAAGTTACCAAAAACCTCACCTAAAAAACGTTTTGCTAAACGAGGTGGAAAAGCGACCTTTAAAAAGTCGAGTTATAAAAAAAACTCTGTTGCTAGTTAGCAACAGAGCCATTTTATTAAACCATATTGCTTAATGTTGAATTGGTATTACTTAACCTAAACTCAGGTTACTTATTAAATAAGGCAACAGCAGCGTTACTCATTGCTTTTATTCCAGTAGGAATAGCAACTTTATAATCTGGTGCAAATTTACTAGAGTGTAGAGAAGGGAGTACCTCACCTGTTTTTATTGAATCTGCATATTGTGCTTGGTTTACGCCTTCTAGCCAAAAGAGGGTAATAGGGATATTTTCATCGGTGCGTCCGTATAGGCCAAAATCTTCACCCGCCATTACAGCCTGTGTTTCAAGTACATTAGTATCGCCAATTGCGCTGGCAATAGGGTTTCTAACAATGTCTGTTTGTGCAGGGTTATTATAAGTAGATGGAATAGATTCATCTTCATGTACATATATTACAGGGTAGTTAGATTCATTTAAGCCAGCACTTTGTGCAATACCTGCGGTGATTCGTTTTATTGCTGCTATTTGAGCGCTTCTTACATCGGGGTTATAGCTTCTAAGAGTGAGTTGTAGTTTTACTTCATCCGAAATCACATTATGTTTTGAACCACCATGAATAGACCCCACAGTAATAACAGAAGGCTCAAGCGGTGAAAGCTCTCGGCTTGTGATTGTTTGCAAAGCAAGTACAGTGCGTGCAGCTATAACCACTGGGTCTATAGTTGTATGCGGATAAGCACCATGACCACCTTTACCTTTAATTGTAATATCGACAGAATCTACACTTGCCATCGTGTATTCATTTTTCATTGATACCTTACCAGCGGGGACGCTAGCGCTTACATGTAAAGCAATTATATGATCAGGTTTTGCATATTTACTAAATAGTCCTTCGCTTAACATCGCTTTAGCACCCCCACCTACTTCTTCTGCAGGCTGTGCAACCATCATTAATGTACCTTGCCACTGTTTTTTATGAGCAATTAACTGCTCTGCAGTTCCAATAAAAGAGCTCATGTGGATATCGTGGCCACAGCCGTGCATTACACCTACTTTTGCACCGTGCTCGTCTATTACTTTGACTTTTGAGGCATAGGATTTTCCTGTTTACTCAATAATAGGTAAGCCATCAGTATCAGTGCGGATCATCACGGTTGGACCGTTTCCGTTTTTGTAAATGCCGACAACACCAAACCCACCTACATTACTTGTTACTTTAAAACCCAGCTGAGTTAATCTATCTGCTAATTTTTTACCTGTTTTTTGTTCGTGATAAGAGAGCTCTGGGGATTGGTGTAAGTCGAGGTAAAACTTTTCAATAGCTGGCATGGCTTTGCTTAAATTCAAATCGAGTCCATTTGCTTGTACTAATGGGCTTGCTAATAAAAGTATTGCACTTAGGTAAGTTAATTTCATATTTTCCCTTATTGTTGAATATGTATACCGAGTGATTTAGGTATATGACTTGTAATTATTATGTTCACCACCATATAAAAACCTAAATAGACGAATATGGCAATCAATTCAATGAGCAACATAGTTAGTATTAATGCGCAAAACCTTCAACAAGTACTCGGTGAAACATCACAACAAAAATTGGTGTTGCTTAACTTTTTCTCTCCTCAAAGTCCTGACTGCATCGGACAGGCTGCAATTTTAGATAAAGTAGCAGCAGAATATGCAAGCTATATAGTAGTAGCAAACCTAGATTGCGATGCAGAACAAGCACTCGCTTCTCAACTTGCGCAACAAGTTGGTCTGCAAACACTGCCTACGCTTGTATTATTAAAAGACTCCGCACCAGTAGATTTACTTGCAGGTGTTCAAAGCGAAGCACAAATACGCGAAGCCCTAGCAAAGCATTTACCTGCGCAACAAGACTTACTGTTAGAACAAGCAAAGCAAGCGTTATTAAAGTCAGATTTAAATGCTGCATTTAATTATGCAAAGCAAGCTTATGAAATAGACAGCGGTAATGCACGTATCAAGTTAGTGCTAGCAGACATATGTATTCAAATTCACAAGGTAGATGAAGCGCAAGCGCTTATAAATACAATAGGTGCACAAGAGCAAGATGCTTACTTTAATAATATTAAAGCAAAATGCGAAGCCGCGCTTGAAGCAAAAGACTCACCAGAGATTAAAGAAAAGCAACAACAAGTAGAAAAGTATCCAAATGACTTAGAACTAAAAGAAGAGCTCAGTATTTTACTTAATGAAGCAGGCAGAAAAGAAGAGGCATTGGATGTACTGTTTACAGTTCTACAAAAAGATCTGAACTTCAACGAAGCAAAACCAAGCTTTTTAGCCATTATTGCCTCTTTACCTGATGGCGACGCACTCGCAGCTAAGTATCGCCGCAAGTTATATAGTATTTTATACTAGGGTCTGTTGCTCTTTGCGGATTAAAATTTGTTCAAACTAGGGGGGGGTAATCGCGGCGCGAGATTTGTAACCTAGTGGGCTAAGTAAAAACCGAGTAACAAAGAGTAAATAGCCCCTAGGAAGAACCCTTTAGGCAGCGCCTGTTTGGCATTAATGCTACGTTATCGCCTATTTATGGGGTAACCACACTACATAGGCTCTGCCTTGCCTGAATACCAAACAGGCTGCTGCAAATTTAACCTTGAAAGATAAACAGACCCTAGATTCTAATAACTATTACTTTTGAGAAGCACCTACATAAGGTGCTTTTTGCATTTTTAAGGTTTTAATTAATAGCTTTAGTATGGTTTATCTATGTAAAAACAAGAGTTATCAACAGGGTTTTGTGGGTAACTTGTGTTTATCGTGTGCGCTTGCTTGGGGCTTAATTTTAATTACTATTTTATGCAAATAACGCTTGCGTAAAATCCGCCGCTCCCTATAATGCGACCCCACTGAGACGGGATATGGCGACGCGCAGCGGACAACGCATAGCGAGGCACGAACTGCTCAGAGAGTTAAATAAAACTTCGGTTTTAAATCTTCCAAAAGAAAGTTTAAAACAAAGTGTTGACTCGAAAAATAAAGGGTGTATTATTCGCATCCCTTGAGACGCTAAAGCGACTCAAAACGTTCTTTAACAATATAAAGCAATCATCTGTGTGGGC